>NZ_JBSSCV010000026.1:0-44775 GCF_054060065.1 Thermostichus sp. MS-CIW-37
TGGCTTGCCAACTGCAGGGCTACCGTTCGCGCCAGCGGGCCGGAGGCCTTAAGCCCGCCCTGTACTGCGAAGCAGTCAGGGTCGGGTAGTTTACGGCTCCGCTTGAGAGAAAAAGCATTTCCAGGCACAAACCCCAATCCAGTTGACAAGGGTGTGGGCGACAATGGTGACCAACAGGTTTCCCGACAGCCACAAGCCAATCCCCATGAGGATGCCGACCCCACCGGCCCAGACGGCATAGGGCCAGCCCTGCCATCCCAGCCAATGCAAGGCGCCAAACAAGAGGCCGCTCAGCAGGATCCCGCCTGTCCACCCCAAGGGGCTGGCCACCAGAGCTGACAGCAGCACACCGCGAAACAGCCATTCCTCGCTCCAGCCCGGCAGCAGGCCCACCCAAAGGATATCTCCCCACCGCAAGGGATCCGCCACCCAGTGTAAATAGGCAGTGGCTGCCCGACGATAAGCCGGCCAGAACCGGTAAACCCCGCCGCTGAGCAGAGCCACCCCTAGCCCCAGCCCCGTTCCCCACGCCAAGGCCAGGGGATCCCAGCGAAACGGCACGGGAAAGGAGGATCCCAGCCCGATCCAGAGACCCACAATGAGAGCCGAAAACAGGGTGGTGATGCCCATCCCGTTTAAGATCTGTTCGCGCGTGCAGGGCTGGGTCTGGGAAGTCATGGAGGGGGATCCCTGTACTTTAACCCTATTTTTTAGGGTAGAGCGGATCTCGAAAACAACGGCTACCGAAATCCGCACTGGCATTCGGAAACAGAGCTACAGGGGCAGCAGCTTCTGCTGCGATCTTCACGGAACCTCATCAATCCCACCTCAGGTGCTGTTTTAGCAACTGGCCGTGCTGAGTCGATTGCTCCACCCAAACCGCAACTTGATCAGGACTGAGAGCCGAACCCTCTGAGTAGCAAGCCAACCAGGCTCGGTGCAGGGCTTCAGGATCGGTGGGTATCTCCTGCACATCCCAGCCGGGCATGCCCAATTCCCGAAGCAGTGTTTTCACTTTGGGATCGTAGCTGAGACCAAAACAGGCGCAGCCCTCTGCCGCCGCCATCACCAAACCGTGGTAGCGCATGGTGATCGCCAGCCTGACGCCCCGAAAGACTCCTTTCAACAAACAGGGATCCCGAATTTCCAGCACTTGGCTGTGGTGGGGCAGGCGCTGCTGAAGCTGCTGAGCCAAGCGGTAGTCTGGCCCAAGGTCAGGGGATCCGGGAGGGGCTAGCTGGAAGGGCACGAAGAGAAGATGTGCTCCCGTGGAAGCCTGGAGACGCTGTAAACCCTGGCTCAAAGCTTCTAGACAGGCTCCGGTCAGTTGCGGATGGGGACGCAAGACCACAGCAATACGGGGCTGAGGCCACATTTCCCATTCCGGCAAGGTTTTGGACGGTAAATCCCAGACGGGATCCGAAGCTACCTGGTGAGGGATCCCCCACTCTTGCAGCCATTGGGAGGCAACTCCATCCCGCACACTAATGGCCGTGCAACCTGCCAGAGACCGGCGGGCCAGTGCACGAATCCACCCTCGCTGCAGCGGCCCGATCCCTTGGGCCCAGGCAACGGTTCTTAGCCCCCATCGCTGGGCTAGGCCCATTACCCCCAGGTAGTAGAGAGGGCTGCGCCAACTGGTGCGATCCTGCAGCAGGCCACCTCCACCCCAGATGAAAGCCTGGGCCTCCTGGAGACAGCGCCGTAAAGCCAAACTGTTGAAGCGCGGATAGGCCAGCACCCCATAGGTGGCAGCCGTTTCGGCAGGGCGACGGGAGAGCACCACCGGCTGTACGGGGCTGGGCAACTGCTCTAGCTCTCGTAAGAGAGCCAGCAACAACGCCTCATCGCCGGCATTGCCGTAGCCGTAGTAGCCACAGATCAAAACCTGTGGCCGTTTCATCGAGTCCATCTGAGTAACAGGGATCCTAACTCACCCACAGAGTCCTGTGAGGTTGGAAAAGGCCGCGACGGCAAACCCTAGTTGGATGATGACTCCCTGAGCCATTGGATCAAATCGGCCAGGGTTTGGAAGTCCAACAGCGCTTCCGCCAAAGCCTCCAGTTGCTCGGTAGGTAAGAGGCGGATGGTTTCAGACAGGTCTTCCGGCAAAGATCCCAGCTTGCGCCGCAGTTGACTCAGAGTCAGTCGAGCTGCTTCTTGCTGCAGACCTTGCTGCAGACCCTGTTGCAGACCTTGCTGCAGACCCTGTTGCAGACCTTGCTCTAGACCTTGTTTCAGGCCCTCCTCTCGCCCTTCTTTGAGGGCTTCTGCTCGCCACATCTGATAGATGGTCGATTCCCGCACAGCCAGACCTCCCAGAACCCTGCTGATTTCCTCTGACGTCCATGTTAATCCTGCCAAAACAGCAGTGGCCGCTTTCACCTCTTGCCGTAGCTTTGGATCCTCTATCTCTGCTATTGCTCTGGCCACTTGGCGGAGTCGCGGCTCCGGGTTTTCCGGATCTGCCAACACGGCTAAAGGCAGGAGTCCTGGATATTGAGATAGCACCTCCGGATCTTGTTCCCACAGGCGCAAGACCTCAAAGCGATGAGAAAGGGATCCCCGTTGAAAAGAGGTTTGGTACGCCCGTTCTGACTGGGTTTTTCTCAGGTAGATGACAATCTGCCGCACCTCCTGGTCGGGATAGCGACGGAACAGGCGCAGGCAGTAGTCGGCCATGCGCAAGGGAATGTCGGGATCCGGGTCGGTTTGAAACTCCAGATGCAAAATTAAGTTTTGGGCCCGCAGCAGGATAAGAGAGTCCGCTCGGATGGGCTCGGTGGACAGCTCCGTTGGCTGGAGCTGAGCCAAGGAAACAGGGGATCCCAGTAGCCACCGGACAAAAGACTCGGGGAACCATTCCACCAAGTACTTGCAGACGTTATCGTAGGCCACAGGATCCCTTTCCCAAAAAGCCGCAGAGAGGCAAAACGACCAGCCCCTTCTCCCGAGGGTCTCTCTGCCGAGATCAGCCGTAGTACCCTTGGTTGATGCGGTTTTCCAGTTGGTTAGCCCCTTCCTGATACTCGCCAAACACGAAGTTCTCGGCGTTGGCTTTGATCAAGGCCTTTTGCTGCTCCGTCAAACCGGAGATCTGCAACATATCTTCCAGGCTCTTGTAGGGGGCATTTTTCACCAGGATGCGAGCTAGGGTGGGATAGAAGCCGGGCAGTTGGCGGTAGTTGCGCAAGATGGTGTTGTTCACGTCAATCGGAGTGTCCAAGTGCTTTACCGGGGGAAGCTCTGCAGCCCTGGCCACAACAGGGATCCCCAAAGGAGCGAAGCACAGACAGAGCACTAACACCACACGAACCAAGATGGACAGCAGCCAGCGCATAGCATCACTTCTCCAAGCAGAATCCAAAAGGCTCATCTGTATAGGTTGCTAACATTCTCCGACCATCTAGTGTCTCATCCCCTCTACCCCGAATCGAAGGCCAAGACAGGATTTGGATCCCGACAGAAACAATTTTTAACAACTATGATCAGGAGACAGTCTTTCTTGCTCTCCCTTTCTCGGCTATCGCACCATGTCCGACTTGGCCCTTCTCCACTCGACTCGACTTGACCCCCCAAGCCGGGATCCATCTCCAGGGATCCCACAACCCACGCCTTCTCCGGAGCTGGAGTTGCTGGGGCAGACCGAACTCTTTCTCAGGCGGCACATTGGGCCGGATGCCCGGCAAATTGGGCAGATGTTGCAAGTGTTGGAGCTGAGTTCGCTGCAGGAGCTGGTGGAGAAGGCGGTGCCGCCGGCCATTCGCAGCAGCCAGCCTTTGCAATTGGGATCCCCTTGCCCTGAGCAGCAGGTGTTGGCGGAACTGCAGGCAATGGCGGCCCAGAACCAGGTGTGGCGCTCCTTTTTGGGCATGGGCTATTCCAACACCCTGACGCCACCGGTGATTCAGCGCAACATCCTGGAAAACCCTGCCTGGTACACCCCCTACACCCCCTACCAAGCTGAGATTGCCCAGGGACGGTTGGAAGCCCTGCTCAACTTCCAGACGATGGTGATCGACCTGACGGGGATGGAGATCGCCAATGCTTCCCTGCTGGACGAAGCCACGGCAGCCGCAGAAGCCATGGCTCTTGCCTACACCTTGGCAGGCAGGGGATCCCCAGTTTTCTGGGTGGATCGGGGCTGTCATCCCCAGACGATTGCCGTGGTACAGACGCGGGCAGAGCCCTTGGGGATCCAGGTGCGCATAGCCGATCCAACAGAACTCTCCCTGGAAAAGGGCTTTGGATTACTCCTGCAGTATCCCAGCACCTATGGGGAAATCCGGGATTACCGGCAGTTGGTGGAGCAGGCTCACCAGAAGGGGATGGTGGTGACGGTGGCTGCCGACCTGCTCAGCTTAACCCTATTGCAACCCCCAGGAGAGTGGGGAGCGGACATCGTGGTGGGATCCACCCAGCGCTTCGGCGTGCCTTTGGGCTATGGCGGCCCCCATGCGGCTTACTTCGCCACCCGCGAGGCCCACAAGCGGCTGCTGCCAGGACGGCTGGTGGGGATTTCTCAGGATGCTCAAGGCAAGCCAGCCCTGCGCTTGGCGTTGCAGACCCGCGAGCAGCACATCCGGCGGGACAAGGCCACCAGCAACATCTGCACTGCCCAGGTGCTTTTGGCGGTGATGGCTTCTATGTATGCCGTCTACCACGGCCCCCGCGGCTTGCGACACATAGCCGAGCGCATCCACCGCCAGGCCCATCACTTGGCCACTGGGATCTGCCAGTTGGGTTATGAGGTGGGGCCCGAGCATTTCTTCGATACCTTCTGGGTCAAGGTAGCTTCTCCAGAGCAGGTGCAGGCGATCCAGGCCGGCGCTGCCCAGCGACAGATCAACCTACGCCAGATCGATGACCAGACGCTGGGGATCAGCTTGGATGAGGCCACCACCACTCAGGATCTGCGGGATCTGTGGGAGATCTTCGCCGGAACCCTTCCCCGCAGCGGAACGGAGTCCTTACCGCCAGCTTGGGATCCCGACAGCCCAGAGCTGGACTTGGGCCAGAGCCTGCCGCCCCAGCTCCTGCGCACCACCCCCTACCTCACCCATCCGGTCTTTAACCGTTACCACTCGGAAACTGAGCTGCTGCGCTATATCCACCGCCTGCAAAGCCGGGATCTGGCTCTCACCCATTCCATGATCCCCTTGGGCTCTTGCACCATGAAGCTGAACGCCACGGTGGAGATGATGCCGGTCACCTGGCCGGAGTTTGCCCAGCTCCATCCTTTTGTGCCCCTGGAGCAGGCCCGTGGCTATCAAGCCCTTTTTGCCCAGTTGGAAAAGATGCTGGCGGAGATCACCGGCTTTGCCGGAGTTTCTCTGCAGCCCAATGCCGGATCTCAGGGGGAATATGCCGGCCTGTTGGCTATCCGCCGCTACCACCAAGCCAGAGGGGAAAGCCGGCGGCAGGTGTGCTTGATCCCCACCTCGGCCCACGGAACCAACCCGGCCAGCGCCGTGATGGCGGGGATGCAGGTGGTGAGCGTAGCTTGTGATGAAGCCGGCAATATCGACATTGAGGATTTGCAGGCCAAGGTGGAGCAGCACGGGGAGCGGCTGGCCGCCTTGATGATCACCTACCCTTCTACCCACGGTGTGTTTGAGGAAGGGATCCGCCAGATCTGCCAGATCGTCCACGAGGCGGGGGGACAGGTGTACATGGATGGGGCCAACCTCAACGCCCAGGTGGGCCTCTGCCGTCCTGCCGAGCTGGGGGCGGATGTATGTCATCTCAACCTGCACAAGACCTTCTGCATTCCCCACGGGGGGGGTGGGCCGGGGGTAGGGCCCATTGCCGTGGCCCCTCACCTTGTGCCCTATTTGCCTGGCCATCCTGTTTTGCCCGGCTGTAACGGCCCCGTCAGCGCTGCCCCGTGGGGCAGTGCCAGCATTTTGCCCATCTCCTGGGCCTACATTCGCCTTATGGGATCCGCCGGCCTCACCCTGGCCAGCCAAGTGGCCATTCTCAACGCCAACTACATCGCCAAGCGGCTGGATCCCTACTACCCAGTGCTCTACAAGGGGCCGGGGGGATGGGTAGCCCACGAGTGCATTTTGGATTTGCGCCCCCTGAAAAAAAGCGCTGGCATCGAGGTGGAAGATGTGGCCAAGCGCCTGATGGACTATGGCTTCCACGCCCCCACCATCTCCTGGCCGGTGCCGGGGACAATGATGGTGGAGCCCACCGAGAGCGAATCTCTGGAGGAGCTGGATCGCTTCTGCGAGGCGATGATTGCCATCCGCCAGGAGATTGCCGCCATTGAGCGAGGCGAGATGGATCCGGTGCGCAATCCCCTCAAGCTGGCCCCCCACACCGCCGAGGTGGTGGCTGCCGACCACTGGGATCGCCCCTATCCTCGCTCGCTGGCCGCCTACCCGCTCCCTTGGGTCAAGGCCCACAAGTTCTGGCCCAGCGTCAGCCGCATCGACAACGCCTACGGGGATCGCCACCTGGTGTGCAGTTGTCAGCCCTGGCTCGACGAATGATGGCTGCTCTGGAACTTGGCCCAGAAAGGGAGATTGGTTGTATCCAAAGGCGGGATCCGCTATAACCAGTCAGGGATCCCTGGCCAACGGATGAGAAAAAATCCCCGTCTTGAGCGGTTCACGTCAGTGGGGCCAAGTTCTTTGCCTATTCTTACTCGGCTAACCCTGGGGCTGTTGGCGGGATCCCTCGTGGCCTGCCGCAAGATGCCTGATCCGGTTGCTCAAGAAGTGGATCAGGATCCCGTGCGGCGTCACATCGGCAAAGATGGCACGCACTTTGAGGCTTCCCTAGGAGATGCCCGCGCCCTTCCCCCTCAGTTTCCCCCTCACTTGCAGTTGCCCAACGCTTCCATCATCTCTTCGGGACAGATTCGGGATCGAGAGGGGGGCCTTGCTTCCCTGATCTTGCAGACCTCTCAGCCTCTGGAGGCGATTGCCGCCTACTATCGCCGCACCCTGTGGGGCCGGGGCTGGGACATCCTCTCGGACATCGAGCAGGCCAATGGGATCCGCACCTTGGTGTTCGAGTCTCCCCCCCACCCCAAAAAGCCTCTCCAACAGGCGGTGGTGCAAGTGGGATCCCCCCGTCGCGGGCCGGATCAGGTGGAATATCGCGATATCTTGATTTTGCTGAGCACCGTATCCCCCTCTGCCCCAGCAGAAGACCTCTCTGCGGCCAAGCTCGCTCCCCCAACTTTCCCCTGAGGATGCCCATCTATACCCAGTCGATTCAGATTGCGGCCAGCGTGGCCCAGGTGGATCGCTGCCTCACCGACCTGGAGTTGATGAAGCGCTGGCTCAACCCGCTGTTGGGCTGTGAGGCGGTGGGATCCCCTCTGGCGGAATTGGGCAGCCGCTACCGCTTTTTCCTTCGCCTGCCGTTTGTATCCCCCAGCTTGGATTGCGTGATTACAGAGCGGGCAGAAGGCTTGGTGCAGTGGCAGTTTAAGGGATTTTTTGAAGGAACCGACCGCTGGGAATGCCATCCCCAGCCGGGGGGTACCCTTCTAGTCAATTGCTTCAACTTCCGCATCCCCAGTCCCTGGGTGGCGGCAGGGTTTTACCTGTTGGCAGCAGGGCCGACCCAGCAGGATATGCGGGCCCAGCTCCGACGGCTGAAGGCGGTGGCCGAGGCTTTGGGTTAGGCTGGTGGCAAGTAGTAAAGAAACGTAAAAAACTGCAATGACCAGCAACAGCGGACTGTTTAACCGTCGCTTTGCCGACAACTTCATCCCCCAACCAGCCAACACTTCTCTGGAAATCGGCCAGATTGCCCCCGATTTTGAGCTGCCGCGCGTGCAAGGGGATCCCGTGCGGCTATCGGACTACCGCGGCCAAAAGCCGGTGGTTCTGGCTTTTACTCGTATCTTCACCGAAAAGCTTTTTTGCCCTTTTTGCTACCCCCACATCCAAGAGCTGAAAGCCCGCTACAGGGAGATCCAAGCTCTGGGGGCGGAGCTGCTGATGGTCACCAGCACTGATCCGGTTCAAAGCCAGCAGATTCAAGCAGACCTGCAGCTGCCTTACCCGCTGCTGGTGGATCCCGAGTGCAAAACCTTCCGCCTCTATGGGGTTGGCCAAGCTTTGGGAGCACCCCTGCCGGCCCAGTTCGTTGTGGATCGGGAGGGCAAACTGCGCTTCAAGCATGTTTTCTCCTTTGCCCAGCCCAATGCCGATACCGATGAGGTGCTGCGGGTGTTGCGGGAGGGGCTGCAAACCGGCTGGGATGGAACCCGTAGGGTGGCCCCTATCCCCTTTTTCTAGGGATCGGGCTTCTCTGCCATTGGACTTCCAGGGAGAGAGACTGCGATGTTTGCCCGTCTGGCCCAGAGTGGGGCGCGTCAGGCCGAGATCCTGGAGGTGGTTTTGCGCCACGGTTGGGACTACATGCGCCGCTTGCTCTCTTTTGGCAAGGCTGGGGAACCCCAACTGCCCCCCCCAATGGTGCTGCGCAACATTTTGGTGGATCTGGGGCCGGTCTATGTCAAGCTGGGCCAACTGCTGAGCACCCGTCCGGACCTGTTGCCGCGAGAGTACATCGAGGCCCTCAGCACTCTGCAGGCCGACGTACCTCCTGTTCCCTGGAATGCGGTGGAGATCCTGCTGCGGCAGCAGTTGCGGCAGCCGTTGGAGCAGGTGTTCAGCAGCCTGGACACAGAGTCGGTTGCGGCGGGATCCATTGCCCAGGTCCATCGGGCTTGTCTGGTCAGCGGCGAGTGGGTGGCCCTCAAGATCCAGCGGCCCGGGCTGGAGGCGGTGGTGGAGCGGGATACGCGGCTAATCCGGGGCATTGCCGAGCTGGTGGCGCAAACGGAGTTCGGCAGGTTGGCAGATGTGGTGGCCTTGGCGGATGAGTTCTGCCGGGCCATTCAAGCAGAGCTGGACTTTACCCAAGAGGCCCGCCACACCGAGCAGCTCCGCCAACAGTTGCAAAGGGGGCGTTGGTTTGATCCGGCCCAACTGGTGGTGCCGCGCATCCATTGGCCTCTCACTACGCCAAAGGTGTTGACGCTGGAGTGGATCGAGGGCCGGCCCCTGTTGGAGGCGGATCGCAGCGACGCGGATCCAGAAAACATCGCCCGCCTCTTGACCCGCGCTTTTTTCCAGCAGATCTGCATTGATGGCTATTTCCACGCCGATCCCCACCCCGGCAACCTCTTTTACTTGGGATCCGGTCGCGTAGCCCTGCTGGATTGCGGCATGATTGGGCGGCTGGATCCGCGCACGCAGCAGATTCTGCTGGAGCTGATGCTGGCCATTGTCAGCCTCGATGCCCAGCGCTGTGCCGAATTGACCCTGGAGTTGGCCCTGCCGGAAAGATCCGCGGCCCGCTCGCGGGATCAGACTGTCAGCTTGGCCCAGCTCCAAAGCGACTACGAGCGTCTGCTGCGCCAGTACTACGCCCTGAGCATTGCGGAGCTCAACTTCAGCCAGCTCTTTTCTGAGATCCTGCAGGCGGCCCGGCGCAACCAGATCCGCATTCCCGGCAATTTGGGCCTCTGTGCCAAGGCGCTGGCCAATTTGGAAGGGATCGCCCGCCAGCTCACCCCCGACTACAACCTGCCGGAGCAGCTTCGCCCCCTGATGGCGGATGTGTTTCGGGCGCAATTGCTGGGGGAAGCCCCTCTGCCTTCGCTGCTGCGCACGGCTTTGGATTTGAAAAATCTCTCTCTGCAATCGCCGCGCCAGATGGAGCTGCTGCTCAGCCGCATCACCTCGGAAACCCAGCGCTGGAACTTGACCATCCAAGAGCTGGACGGGATCCGCAGCAGCCTGGATCAGTCGGCCAACCGCCTTTCCTACAGCATTGTGGTCGGCTCTCTAATCGTCGGGGCCGCCATCATCTCGGCTCAGACGCAGCGCTTCCAGGTCTTTTGGCTGAGCGAACTCCTCTTCGGCGCGGCCAGCCTGTTGGGGCTGTGGCTTGTCATCAGCATCCTGCGCTCCGGTCGCCTGCGCGGCTAGATTGGCTGAGGTTGGCTCATCAGTGGACTCAGGGCCCTACTGCCCTTGTCTGGATCTCGATGTTTCCAAAAGAACACCAAAACGGTATCAACGCCTCCGCGAGCGATCCGCCAAAAGCCGCAAAGGCCGATTCTTTCGTTCGATCCCTCGACGCCTTGCGCCACAAGGCTTTCCGGCCCCAAAACCCCCTCGCCAAAACTCTTTTTGCCGACTTTTTTCCGGATCCCTCGCAAATGGGCCTTGCATTCCTTGCCCTGCTTGGGTTTAATAGGGGTGGAGTTCCCCCTTCGGGGGGATCCCTAGAAATTGGAAACGTAATATACTCCTGGAAATCCGAAAAGTTAAACTGAAGTTCCCCCTTCGGGGGGATCCCTAGAAATTGGAAACTTCAGTATTCCCTGCCTTAGGAGGTTTGTATGACCAAGTTCCCCCTTCGGGGGGATCCCTAGAAATTGGAAACTTCTTAGGCTTTCAGCAGAGCTCCGCCCTTCCCTGCCCCCCGTGTTCCCCCTTCGGGGGGATCCCTAGAAATTGGAAACTCGTCCATAGAAAAGTTTCGGGTGGAGATTACACTGTTCCCCCTTCGGGGGGATCCCTAGAAATTGGAAACAATTCTGGCCACACGAGGCAAAAAGTGAATATCTAGTTCCCCCTTCGGGGGGATCCCTAGAAATTGGAAACTTGGCCTTGATGAGGCTTTCAGCTTGACGCTTCATGTGTTCCCCCTTCGGGGGGATCCCTAGAAATTGGAAACTCGAGGAGGGTTACGCAGACATCGTAATTCAATACCTCTGTTCCCCCTTCGGGGGGATCCCTAGAAATTGGAAACATTTCCTTGGGAGTATGATAGTACTTCCTTTTACTTTCCGTTCCCCCTTCGGGGGGATCCCTAGAAATTGGAAACAATATCTTTAGCTAATTGATATAACAATTCTTTACTAGGAACTGTTATAAAGTTCCCCCTTCGGGGGGATCCCTAGAAATTGGAAACTTGACAGTGTAGCCATTCCTGTCTTTGTTCCAGATGTTCCCCCTTCGGGGGGATCCCTAGAAATTGGAAACAAGAAAAATAATGGTTGGTTAGGTAGATTAAATGGGATTGTTCCCCCTTCGGGGGGATCCCTAGAAATTGGAAACTCGATTGGTCTGAAGTAGACCACCCGCTCGTAAATGGTTCCCCCTTCGGGGGGATCCCTAGAAATTGGAAACCAAATTTAGGCCAACCTGGAGCTAGCTCGGAAAAATAACGGAAGTTCCCCCTTCGGGGGGATCCCTAGAAATTGGAAACACTCCGCCAGGTTCAGCTCATCTAAACTCAATAAAGGGTTCCCCCTTCGGGGGGATCCCTAGAAATTGGAAACAGCTTGTAGAAGAATATGTTGGCAAAGCTTTAGCTGGGAGGTTCCCCCTTCGGGGGGATCCCTAGAAATTGGAAACCTGGAACGTTTCCAGAGTACTTGGGTAGCTACCCCATTCCTCGTTCCCCCTTCGGGGGGATCCCTAGAAATTGGAAACAGTAGAACACCGTTGCAAAGTACCGGCATTGAATGCCAGTTCCCCCTTCGGGGGGATCCCTAGAAATTGGAAACGCTGGATCTTAGGAATAGACATGTTACCCTCCAAGGTGTTCCCCCTTCGGGGGGATCCCTAGAAATTGGAAACTAAATACTCTTCGAGGTTGGCGTAAACGAAAATGGAGTTCCCCCTTCGGGGGGATCCCTAGAAATTGGAAACCTTCTCAGTAATTGTCTTGGAGCCGGGGATTTGGTAGGCAGTTCCCCCTTCGGGGGGATCCCTAGAAATTGGAAACTTGTTGGATCCCTTGCCACCTTGGGGTGTATTTGTTGAGTCAGTTTCCCTGTGGTGAGGGATTCCTGAGGATGGGGAAAGGACTCAACAGCTTGCGCTGGCTGGCGCGTCAGTATGCGCTTCGAGTTCTGGATGCTGCCGGTATAACCCTCAATGGCTCACAGCCCTGGGATATTCAAGTTCACGACGAGCGGCTCTACCTGCGCTGCCTGCTCTATGGATCCCTGGGCTTTGGCGAGGCCTACATGGAGGGCTGGTGGGATTGCGAGGCCATTGATGAGTTAGTTTGTCGTCTCCTGACCACCCAGGCGCCGCAGCGGGTGGGTTGGCTAATTCAGCCCCTACTTGGGCTGGACAGTCGCCTCATCAACCGCCAGCGGGGCAAGGGGGCATTCGTCATTGGCCAGCGCCACTACGACATTGGCAACGATCTCTATGAGGCCATGCTGGATCGCCGCATGATCTATAGCTGTGCCTATTGGGATGGGGGTGCGCAAACTCTGGATGAAGCCCAGGAGGCCAAACTTGACCTCATTGCCCGCAAGCTGGAACTCCAACCCGGCATGCGGGTGCTCGACATCGGCTGTGGCTGGGGAGGCACAGCGCAGTACCTGGCCGAACGCTATGGAGTGCAGGTTGTGGGGATTACTGTTTCCAAAGAGCAAGCCAAACTGGCCAGCGAACGCTGCCGCGGCCTGCCGGTCGAGATTCGGTTAGAAGACTATCGCCAGACCCAGGGAAAGTTTGATCGCATCCTTTCTGTCGGCATGTTTGAACATGTTGGCTACCGAAACTACCGAACGTTTATGCAGGTAGCCCGACGCTTGTTAACCGACGATGGTTTGTTTCTCCTGCACACCATCGGCAGCAACGTGGCCTACCAGGGGCGGGATCCCTGGATTGAGCGCTACATTTTCCCCAACTCGATGCTGCCCTCGCCTCATCTGATTACTGCAGCCTTTGAGGGCTTATTTGTGCTGGAAGACTGGCACAATTTTGGGATCAATTACGTGGCCACCTTAAAAGCCTGGCACGCCAATTTCGAGCAGGCATGGCCAAAATTAGCCGACCGCTACGATGAGCGCTTTCGCCGCATGTGGCGGCTCTATCTCCTGATGAGTGCCGGTAGCTTCAAGGCCCGGGCCAGCCAACTTTGGCAACTGGTCCTCTCACCACGGGGAGTAAGTGGCGGCTATCGCTCGCTTCGGTAACGACAGTCCCAAAAGTTTGCAGGTGCCCCTGCGCCCTCGCTGAGTGGGGGTGTTATGATGAGTTTGATTATCATTCTCACTCTAGACAAGCTGAGGGATGCCCGCAGCTCTGCAGCAAATTGTCAATCGCTTCCAGAAGGCCAAGACCTCGCGGCAAAAGTATGAGCTTCTCCTAGCCTATGCCAAGCGCCTGCCACCCTTTCCCGAAGCGGAGAGGAAGGAGGAGAACCTAGTCAGAGGTTGCGCTTCGCGGGTGTGGCTGGCCACCGAGTTTAGGGAGGGCAAGGTCTACATCCAAGGGGATGCCGATGCTCAGTTGGTCAAGGGTTTGGTGGCCATTGTGGTGGAGGGGCTAAGTGGCCTAGCGCCGGAAGAGATTTTGGGGGTTTCCCCAGAGTTTGTGCGGGAGATGGGCCTCAATTTCAGCCTTAGCCCTTCCAGGAGCAACGGTCTGGTGAGCATGTTTTCGATGCTGCGGCAGAGGGCCTTGGCTTTTGGGAAGTCAGTTGCTTCCAGCTCTGCTGTCTCTGTTGTCTTGTGAGGTATTCAGGCTCATGACTGATCAAGCTAACTCTATCCGTTCGGCTCGACCGGTGCGATCGCTGGTCTCGCTGCTGGCCGCCCTCTCGGTCGGGATCCTGGGAAGCCTGCAGATGCGCCAAGAAGAGTCCCAAGCCCAGCAGGGATCCAGCCCCCCAAAGGTGGTGACCACGATTTTGCCGATAACGCAATTTACCCGTGCTGTGGCCGGGGATCGGGCAGAAGTCACGCCACTCCTTCCCCCTCAGATGGGGCCGCACGATTTTCAGGCTCGACCTGAGGAGGTTCGTTTGCTGGCTCAGGCGGATGTGTTGGTAATCAATGGGCTGGGAATGGAAACTTTCCTGGAGGGGTTGATCGCCAATGCCGCAAATCCCCAATTGCTGACCATCGACAGCAGCGAAGGGATCCCAACTTTGCGGGCTGAGGAGCCAGAGCATGGGCACTCCCACGGTCACGGCCATGGACACTCTCATGGACACAGTCACGGCCATTCTCACGGGCATGGCCATGGCCACTCTCATGGGCACAGCCACGGCGAGTTTAACCCCCACATTTGGCTGGATCCCAGGCGGGCCATTCAGCAGGTGGAAAACATCCGCGACGGCTTAATCGCTGCGGATCCGGCAGGGGCGGAGATCTACCGGGCCAATGCGGCTGCTTTTATCGAGAAGCTCAAGGCTTTGGATGAGGAGATTGCCGCTCGGCTAGCTCCCTTTGCCGGAAGAAGCTTTGTGGTCTTCCACGACTTTGCCCCCTATTTTGCCGAGCGCTACAACCTCAAAGCCGAGTTCTTGGTGGAGATCCCAGAGGCCAATCCTTCTCCAGAAGATGTGCGACGGGTGATGGAGACGGTGCGGGAGTCGGGCCTGAAGACCATCTTGGTTGAACCTCAGGTGGGAGACAACAACCCCTTCCAGATCTTGGCCAGGGATTTGGGGGTGGAAGTGCGGGTTTTCGATCCCATCGAGACTGCCGGCCCTGAGGGGATCGAGCCGGAATATTACCTGACCATCATGCGGCAGAACGTGGATAATCTGATCTCGGCCTTTGAGAAGGAGACGGCCTTTGTGCCGCTGGAGCTGCCCTGGCTTGGGCAAGGTTCGCTGGAACAACTACTGGCGAGGGGGCGGTGACCGGCGAGGTTGTCCTTCGCGTGGAGGGGCTGACGGTCTATCGGGGATCCCGCTTGGCAGTACAGAATGTGTCATTTGAGCTGAGGGCGGGATCCCATACGGCGGTTGTTGGCCCCAATGGAGCCGGCAAAAGTACCTTGGTACAGGCCATCTTGGGGATCCTGCCGCGGCAGTGCGGCTCGGTTTGGATTCTGGGAGAGCCGGTGCGCCTGTCCGGCTATTTGCCCCCGTCAGTGCGGCAGCAGGTGGCTTACGTGCCCCAGCGTTTTCAGTTCAATCCTGGGCTTCCCATGGTGGTGGAGGAGTTTGTGGCTTTGGGTTGGGGGGCGTTGCAACCCCGCTGGCCCTGGCAGCAGCGCTCTGCTCGGCGGCAGGCGGTGAAAGAGGCGTTGGAACGGGTCGGCGCATCCCACCTGTCCTCTAAGGCTTTGGGCCAGCTCAGCGGCGGGGAGCTGAAACGGGTGCTGTTGGCCTATTGCTTGGCTTGGCCGCGGCGGTTGCTTATCCTCGACGAGGCACCGGCAGGCTTAGATACGCTCAGCGAGGGGGAGTTTTACCGGCTCCTGGAAGAGCTGCGCCAATCCCTGGGCTGGGCTATTTTGCAGATCTCCCATGATTTGGAGATGGTGTCCCGCCATTGCGACCGCGTGCTGTGCCTCAACCAATCCCTCATCTGCCAGGGATCCCCCCAGGTGGCTTTGGCACCAGAAGTGTTGAGCCGCGTTTATGGGCCTGTTCGCGACAGCGGTGCGGAGCACTATTTTGCCCGCTACATCCACCGTCACTGAGAGACAAAGAGATGTCGGAAGGCTGGGCGCAGGTGGTGGAGCTGTTGCAGTTGCCCTTTATGCAGCGGGCCATGCTGGGCGGGATCCTCACCGGCATGACGGGCGGGCTGCTGGGCAGCTTTGTCATCTTGCGGCAACTGTCGTTCTTTAGCGATGCCCTGGGGCATTCGGCTCTGCTGGGGATTGTTTTGGGAGTGCTGCTGGGGCTGAATCCCACCGTGGTGCTGATGGTGTTTGGGATGGGGTTTGCTTTGGGCGTCACCTTTGTCCTGGAGCGCACCCAACTGTCGGCGGATGCGGTGCTGAACATCATCTACTCTTCCTCTTTGGCGCTGGCCGTTATCACCCTCAGCTTGCTGCCCGGCTATCGGGGTAACCTCAACCAGTTGCTGTTCGGGGACATTTTGGGGATCAGCCCAGCGGCCCTGTGGACGAGCGGGATCCTCTTGCTCATCGGCTTGGCCTATGTGGGATTGACTTTGCCCGCCCAGATGTTGCTTACCTTGGATGAGCCGCTGGCGCGGGCACGAGGGGTTCAGGTGGGCTGGCAGCGGCTGGCCTTTGTGGTGTTGCTGGCTTTGGTGGTGGCCCTGGCGATTCGCTCGGTGGGGGTGTTGCTGGTGAGCGCTTTTGTGGTCATCCCGGCCTCGACGGCAAGGCTTTTGGGATCCCGCTTTACAACCTATGTGCTGCTGGCCATAGGTATTGGGGGACTGAGCGCGGTGCTGGGGATGATCGCCTCGGCAACCTTCAACCTGCCCTCCGGCCCCAGCATTGTCGCCACCCAGTTGCTGTTCTTCCTGCTGGCCATGGGATGGCGGGGAGCGCAAAAGATCCTGAGAACTTAGAACAGCTTGCGTTCGCTTTCGGGAAAGACTTGCCCGATCAAAGTGGGCTGCTCGTAGACGCGCTTGAGGGTGTTGAGATCCCGCTTGGTAATGTTGGGCACCCGCAACACCCGCCGATTGCCGGTAGCCGCCGCATGGTGTCCGCCATACATCAGATCCCGCAGGTTCGGGCTATGGCCCCACAGCCCCAACCCATGCCCGATCTCGTGCCGGGCCACCGCCGTCACCTCGGCCAACCCCTGTCCCTCTGTGATGATGATGCGCACCCGCTGTTGTAAAGAGCCATCCGAGGCGAAGAAAAACTCAGGCCGGGCCGCCCCTGCCACCCCGCCGCCGATGGGGGGAACGCGGTAAATGCTCATCCCGTAGAAAGCCTCCTCCTCTTTGGCCACCACCCGCATCGGGATGTAGGCAGACCAATCCTTGACCGCCTGCTCCACAAAGGTTTTCCATTGGGCGTGATCCCCCTGGATGTAGACCGGGATCGGGTAGAAAGCCCACTGGGCATAGGCTCCACCTGGCAAAAGCGGCTCGATTTCCTCAAAGTAGTCTCCCACCGCCTTGTCGTAGGCGTAGCGATCCAGGCCGGGGGGAAGTTTGAGCCGCATCGGCTGCGGCAGTTCTCCGGCTGGAGGTTGAGCCTGGGCTTGCAGGGCTTCAATGCCAAAAAAGTGGGGAACCAGCAGGGATCCCCTGCCCCCCACTGCCAGGACGAGGAGCATCGTCCAGCCGAGGATGCAAAGCTGTAGAAGGCGTCGCCGCATCAAAGCCGCCCTTCCGCACTTGTTTCTCTACAAGGTTAGTGGCTCAGAAAGCAAGTGTCATTCACGTCAGCGGTGCGGAGCACTTTGGGGGCCAAGACGGGGACGGTGGTCTATAATCCTGCCAATCCTCCCATTGCGTTCGCGCCAGCGGTGCGGAGCGCTTTCGTCGCCATGATCGAGGCTGTTCCTGCTGCCGATTCTGCCTTGCTGACCGTACAAGGGCTGCGAGTTTTCTTGCCCAGCCGCACAGTTGGCGTCAGCAGGAGGGAGCCTTCGGGATCCCCGGTGGTGGATGGGCTGTCTTTCCAGATCGGGATCGGCCAGACCTTGGGCCTGGTGGGGGAGTCGGGATCCGGCAAAACCATGACCGCCCTGACGCTGATTGATCTGCTGCCCAGCTCGGCTCGGGTGGAGGGCAAAATCCTCTTCAAGGGCCCTGACGGAACGGTGGACTGGCTGCAGTTGGATCCCCGACAACGGCGGCGCTATCGCGGATCCCAAATTGCCATGATCTTCCAGGAGCCGAGCACCGCCCTCAACCCCCTCTACACTTGTGGCCAGCAGTTGCAGGAAACCCTGAGGGCCAACACCTCTCTAACGCCGGCGGAGATCCGCGCCCAGGCCATTCGCCTGTTCGAGGAGGTGCAGCTTTCTCCCCAGATGCTGGAGCGCTATCCCCATCAGCTCTCCGGCGGCCAAATCCAGCGGGCGGCCATTGCCTGTGCCATCGCCTCCAACCCCAAACTGTTGATTGCCGATGAGCCGACCACCGCTCTGGATGTCACGGTGCAAGCGGAAATCCTGCGCCTGCTCCGGGATCTGCAGCAGCACCGGCAGATGGCCATCCTCTTCATCACCCACGATCTCAACTTGGTGGCCGAATTGGCGGATCAGGTGGTGGTGATGCGCCGGGGCCAAGCCGTCGAACAAGGCTCGGTGGAGCAGATCTTTCGGGATCCCCAGCACCCCTACACCCGCGGTCTGTTGGCCTGTCGCCCGGTGTTGGAGCGGCGGTTGCGGCGGTTGCCCACCGTCCAGGATTTTCTGGAAAAAGGGGGATCCCTGGAGGAGCAGTGGCAGCAAGTGGAGATCCCAGCCGCCGAAGAGGAAGAACGGCTGCGCCGGCTGTACAGTCAGCCCCCCCTGTTGCAGGTGCGGGATCTGCGAACCCACTACGCCGTCCGTCGAGGGCCATTTGGCCGCCAGGTGGGCGAGATCCGGGCCGTGGATGGGATCACCTTTGACCTCTACCCCGGAGAGACCTTGGGGCTGGTGGGAGAGTCCGGCTGCGGCAAAACCACCCTGGGGCGAACCCTGTTGCGCCTGGTCCGTGCCAGCTCTGGCCAGGTGATCTACGACGGCGAGGAGCTGCTCCGCTTGCCGCCCCAACGCTTACGTCGTCTCCGCCGCGAGATTCAGCTCATCTTTCAGGATCCGGCGGCCTCGTTGGATCCGCGCATGAGTGTGGGAGCCAGCGTCATGGAGCCGATGGCCCTGCACGGGATTGGGAGCAACGCTGCCGAGCGGCGAGCACGGGCCCAGCGTCTGTTTGAACGGGTAGGGCTGGATCCGGAAGCGCTGGATCGCCTGCCCCACCAGTTTTCAGGAGGACAACGGCAGCGGATCTGTATTGCCCGCGCCCTGGCCTCGGAGCCGCGCCTGATTGTCTGCGATGAGGCGGTGTCTTCTCTGGATGTCTCTGTGCAGGCCCAGGTGCTGAACTTGCTCAAGGATCTGCAGGAGGAACTGGGGCTGACCTACCTATTCATCTCCCACGACCTGAGCGTGGTCAAGTTCATGAGCGACCGCATGATGGTCATGAACCGAGGCCGCATCGAAGAGATTGGCCCTGCTTCCCAGATCTACCGGCAGCCGCAGCAAGACTACACCCGCCGCCTCATCGCCGCGTTCGCGCCAGCGGTGCCGAACCACTTTCCCCAAGGGAGATCCGTTCGCGATAGCGGGCCGTAGGCCTTAAAAACGCACCCATTTGTCCCAAACGGGTTGAACAGTTTCCCATGCCTCCGGTTCTGGGCTGGACGACCCTGCGGGTTAGCTGCGCGGCAAGATTTGCAATGAGGCTAGAATTAAGTAAACTTCGAGTCGTAAAGCTTCGACTCTTTGTTAGCAGATTTAACAAAACGTTTTATCCGCAGTTTGGGCTGCAACTGGCTATGGCTCGCATACTCATCATTGAGGACGACCCTTCGATTCTGGATATTCTGCGCATCAATCTGGAGTTGGCGGGCTACGAGGTCGTAAAGGCCACCGATGGGGTACGCGGACAAGCGTTGGCTCTGCAGGTTCTCCCCGATCTCATCATCCTCGACCTGATGCTGCCCCAGGTGGATGGCCTAACCGTATGTCAGCGCTTGCGGCGGGAGGAGCGCACCAGTGAGATCCCGATTTTGATGCTCACCGCCCTGGGCCAAACTCAGGATAAGATCGAGGGTTTCAATGCCGGTGCCGACGACTACCTGACCAAGCCTTTTGAAGTGCAGGAGCTGCTGGTGCGGGTGCGGGCTCTGTTGCGGCGCTCAGACCGGATCCCACAGGCGGCCAAACACGGCGAGATCCTCACCTATGGCCCCCTCACGCTGGTGCCGGAACGCTTCGAGGCGCTGTGGTTCGGCAAAACCATCAAGCTCACCCACCTGGAGTTTGACCTGCTCCACTGCCTGATGCAGCGACACGGGCAGACTGTTTCTCCAAGCGAAATCCTGCAGGAGGTGTGGGGCTACGAGCCCGACGACGACATCGAGACCATCCGCGTCCACATCCGCCACCTGCGCACCAAGCTGGAGCCGGATCCGCGCCACCCCCAGTATATCAAGACCATCTACGGGGCGGGCTACTGTCTGGAATTGCCCAACATCGCCGATCCCGTCCCACCGCAGCCAGAGCTGGCGAAAGATTCCCACAAATAATGATTCTTTCATGATTCTCGAGGATGCCGCTCACATAGCTGCTAATCTAGGGGGTGCCCTGCTGCAGATTGCGCTCTGAGATCTATGTCTGGTGCCATTCGGTATTTGATGTGCCCACCCGATTACTACGAGGTGGACTATGTGATCAACCCCTGGATGGTGGGGAATGTCCACCGCTCTTCCCGAGAACGGGCGTTGCAGCAGTGGCAGGCTCTCTATTCGCATCTCTCGCAACGGGCGGAGGTGAAGCTGATCCAGCCGGTGCCGGGATGGCCGGATATGGTGTTTACGGCAAATGCCGGGCTCATTCTGGGATCCACGGTGGTGCTGAGCCGCTTCTATCATCCGGAGCGGCAGGGGGAACAGCCCCATTTCAAGGCTTGGTTTGAGGAACAGGGCTACACCGTCTATGAGCTGCCGCCGGCCCTGGCTTTTGAGGGGGCAGGAGATGCTCTGTTGGATCGGGCAGGGCGCTGGCTGTGGGCGGGCTACGGCTTTCGCTCCATGCTGGAGTCTCACCCCTACTTGGCCAAGTGGCTGGGGATCGAGGTGTTGTCTTTGCGGCTGGTGGACGAGCGGTTCTACCACCTGGACACCTGCTTCTGCCCCCTCTCCGAAGGCTATTTGCTCTATTACCCGCCGGCTTTTGATGCTTATTCCAACCGCCTGATCGAGATGCGGGTGCCCCCTGAAAAGCGGATCCCGGTTCAGGAGGCGGATGCCATTCACTTTGCCTGCAATGCCGTGGATGTGAACGGCACGATCTTGGTGAATCGGGTCAGCCCAGAGCTGGAAGCCGCCCTACAGGAGCGGGGATTTGCGGTGGTGCAGACGGAGCTGACGGAGTTCCTGAAAGCCGGTGGGGCGGCCAAGTGCTTGACATTGCGCCTCGACGAGACGGTGGCTCCCCAAACCGATCCAGTGGCCACGGTGCTCAGCCGGACGGTGACCCTCCAGGGACACTTGGTGGACAGCGACCTGCTCACCAGGGCCGTCGATTGCATTGTGGACAATGGCGGCAGCTTCCAGATCCTCAAGTTTCAGCTTGGGGAAAAACGGCAGAGCACTTCCACGGTGGAACTGGCCGTTTCCGCTCCCACCGAAGAGACCCTGGATACCATTCTCAGCGCCTTGATCGAGCAGGGGGCCCGTCTCTCGGAGGAAACCCAGCAAGATGCCCGTCTGGAGCGGGTAGAGAAAGCAGGGGTAGCGCCCGACGATTTTTATGTCACCACCATCTATCCCACGCAGGTGCGGGTGGCCGGCCAGTGGATCCCGGTGCAGCGGCAGCGCATGGATGGGGTGATCGTGGTCAAGGGATCCGATTGCAATGGCAAGACGGAGTTTTCAGCCTATTGCACCCTGATTCGAGATTTGCAGGTGGGGGATGCCGTGGTGTGTGGGGTGGAAGGGATCCGCACCGTGCGCCAGGCCAGCAAAGAGCGCTCTTCCCAGGAGTTTACCTTTATGGGATCGGGGGTCTCCAGCGAGCGGCGGGTGGAGATCCTGGTGGAGCAGATTGCCTGGGAGCTGCGGCAAATCAAGGAGCGGGGCGGCAAAACGGTGGTGGTGGCAGGGCCGGTGGTCATCCACACGGGCGGTGGATCCCACTTGGCCACCCTCATCCGCGAAGGCTATGTGCAGGCGCTGCTGGGGGGCAATGCCATTGCCGTTCACGATTTGGAGCAGAATCTCTACGGCACCTCGCTGGGGGTGGATCTGTCGCGGGGCACGCCGGTCAAGGGCGGCCACAAGCATCACCTCAAAACCATCAACCTCATCCGCAAGTACGGCAGCATCCGGGCCGCAGTGGAAGCGGGCGTGATTACCGGTGGGGTGTTCTACGAGTGCATTCGCGCTCAGGTGCCCTTCTCCCTGGCGGGATCCATCCGTGACGATGGGCCGCTGCCGGATACGGAGATGGATTTGATCAAGGCCCAGCAGGATTACGCACGGCTGCTACAGGGGGCCGACATGGTGTTGATGCTCTCCAGCATGTTGCACTCCATTGGAGCCGGGAACATGACGCCTGCCGGGGTCAAGCTGATCTGCGTGGACATCAACCCGGCGGTGGTGACCAAGCTGGCCGATCGGGGATCCCTGGAGTCGGTGGGGATTGTGACCGATGTGGGCCTGTTCTTGAGTTTGTTGGTGCAGCAGTTGGCGCGTTTGGGGCAGGTGTATGAGCGCCCGCAACCTGCTCTTGCTGCCCGCTAGCCACCCCATCCATAAGCGCTGTTATCTTTTGGGATCCTTAAACTGGGATCCTCAAGCCTCAAAAGGGTATGCCTTTTATTAGCCTGTTGACGGATTTTGGCCTGCAGGATCCCTATGTGGGCATTATGAAAGGGGTGATTCATACCCTTTCCCCACAGGCTCAACTCATCGACCTCAGCCATGGGATCCCGCCTCAGGATGTGGCGGCGGCTCGCTTTGCCCTGATGACGGCCTACCCCTATCTGCCGTCGGGCACCATTCACCTGGCCGTTGTGGATCCAGGGGTGGGGAGTAGCCGCCGGGCGGTAGCCATCCAAACCGAGACGGGCTTTTTGGTTGGCCCTGACAATGGCCTGTTCAGCGGCGTTTTGGCCCAAACTCCGGCGCTGGCTGCTGTGGAACTCAACCGGCCCCGCTATTGGCGCACCCCCTCTCCCAGCCGCACCTTTCATGGGCGGGATATTTTTGCCCCGGTTGCCGCTCATCTGGCCAACGGGATCCCTTTGGCGGAGCTGGGGGATCCCCTAGACGTAGCAGAACTAACCCGCTGGGAGTGGCCGCCACCCCAGATGGAGACCAACGGCTGTCGCGGCCTGGTCCAGGCCATCGACCACTTCGGCAACGGCATCACCAACCTGCCCGGACAGTGGGTGGAAGGTCGAAGCTGGAGCGCCTGGATCAAAGGGATCCCCGTCCGCTCCGTGGCCACCTTTGCTGAGGGAGAAGTTGGGGAAGTGCTGGCCCTGGTGGGCAGCTCCGGCTGGGTGGAGATCGTGCAAAACCGAGGCAATGCCAGCCGGGCGCTGGATTTTAAGGTGGGAGATGAGGTGCGCGTGCAGTGGATCCT
Organism: Thermostichus sp. MS-CIW-37; assembly: GCF_054060065.1. Lineage (NCBI taxonomy): Bacteria > Bacillati > Cyanobacteriota > Cyanophyceae > Thermostichales > Thermostichaceae > Thermostichus > Thermostichus sp. MS-CIW-37. The sequence goes on from NZ_JBSSCV010000026.1 coordinate 23,053, forward strand.
CACCCCCAGCCCCTCTCCCGAAAAGAGGGGGATCCTAGGCAGGTTGGCTTTCCACCGTCACGGCTTCCGTCGGAGTAGTGGGGTTTGAGGCGCCCACTTGGACTTTGATCACCCGCGCTGCGTCGGCTTTGGGCAGAGTGAGGGTGAGGATGCCGTCGCGATAGGTGGCCGAGACTTTCTCCGGCTGGATGCGGCGGGCCAGCTTGAGGATGCGTTGAAAAGGTTGGGGCTCCACTTCTTGGTAGCGCAATTCAGCACCTTCAGGGCCGTGAACCTGGATCTCGCCGCTGATGGAGAGCTGTTGAGCCGTGGCCTCGATGTGGAAGCTTTCCCGATTGGCACCGGGCACCCACAACTGGACGGTGTAGGCTTCGCCGCTCTCCCAAACCTGCAGAGGAGTGGGCAGGAAGGAGCGAGAGCGTCCCCGGTTGGGCTCCGCTTGCAGAGCTTGTACCTCGAAAAGCGGGCTGAAGTAAAGAGTTGCCATAGTGTCTCCTAGGGTAAATAGGCTAAGTCATCAATGGAGTTGAGGGAAGCGAAGAGATCTCGGCAAAGAAGGCTTGGCCTGCACTTGGGATTTGAATTCACAAAATCCTGCTCTGATCATCCAAGAAAGCCATCCCAGCGAGGGAGGGCAAACCGATCTGCGATAGGCAGGATCCCCTCACCTCATGGGGAAGAGGGATGAAAACAAACAGGGCAATCCAATGGTTCACTCGAAACATTTTGCTCAAAACAGAATGGGGTAGATGTGAGTGAAAAAAGAAGACCGTTATGGATCCCACTCCCATTCCCATCCGATTTCAGGTGAACGGCCAACCCTATGGGCAGGTGGTTCCGCCGGGGATCACTCTGCTGAGCTTGTTGCGGGAGCTGGGCTGGGTGGGGGTACGCCGTGCCTGCGACTCGGGGGATTGCGGGGCTTGCACGGTGCTGTTGGAGGGGGATCCCGTCCACAGTTGCCTGTACCCGGCGGCGCGCTTGCAGGGCCAAGCCATCACCACCATCGAGGGGTTGGCCAGAGGCGGGGAATGGGATCCGATGCAGGCCCGCTTTTTAGAGGGACAGGGGTTCCAGTGTGGCTTTTGCACGCCGGGGATGATCTTGAGTGCTCGTCAGCTCTGTGGGGAAGGGATCCCATCCGCTCGCGTAAGCGGGACGGAGTCCTTGGCGGAGCTGCGGGATCACCTGCGGGGCAACCTTTGCCGCTGTACAGGCTATCAAGCCATCTTGGACAGCATTCAAGGGATCCCGGCCTCGTTCGCGTTAGCGGTGGGGAGCACTTTCCCTGAATCAGAGCTGGAGAGTGTGGGGCGCAATGTTCCCAAGCAAGATGGCCCACAGATCGTCTCCGGCCAGCCTGCCTACACGGGCGATTTTGCTCCTGCTGGGCTACTTCATTTGCGGCTGCTGCGCTCCCCTTATGCCCATGCCCGAATCCGCCGTATCGACACCAGCCAAGCCCAGGCCCTGCCGGGTGTGGTGGCCGTACTGACCTATCGGGATGTGCCGCGTCGGGCTTACAGCACTGCCGGCCATGCGGAGCCGGTGCCGGATCCTCTGGATCGCTTTGTGCTGGATGAGAAGGTGCGCTTTGTGGGGGATGGAGTGGCGGCGGTGGTGGCCGAGTCAGTGGCCATTGCCGAGCGGGCCTGCCAGCTCATCCAAGTGGAGTATGAGGTTTTGCCCCACGTGCTGGATCCCCTGGAGGCCATGCAGCCGGGATCCCCGGTCATCCACGACGAGCCAGAAGCCCGGCAAATTGACGTTCGCAGCGGCGGTGCGGAGCGCTTGGCCAGCCGCAACCTGGCAGGATACGTGTGCCTGCAAAGTGGGGATCCGGCCCAGGGCTTTGCCGAAGCGGATCTGATTCTGGAGAACACCTACCATCTCCCTGCCGTACAGCACGCCCATCTGGAGCCCCACGTCAGCACCAGTTGGCTGGAAGCCGTTGTTAATGGGACGGAGTCCTTTGACCGCCTGGTGGTGCGCTCCAGCACCCAAGTGCCCTTCCATTGCCAGCGAGTTTTGGCGGAGATCACGGGGATCCCTCGCGAGCGCATTCGGGTGATCAAGGGCAAAATCGGGGGTGGCTTCGGCAACAAGCAAGAAATCCTCACGGAACCCCTCTGTGCCCTGGCGACGCTGAAGACGGGCCGACCTGTGCAGTGGGAGCTCACCCGCAGCGAGGAATTCACCGCCACCAACAGCCGTCACGCCATGCAGATTCGCGTCAAAACTGGCGTGAAAGCCGATGGATCCCTGATTGCCCAGGAGATCACCGCCTACGCCAATGCCGGCGCCTATGGCAACCACAGCCAGGCGGTGGTATTTCTGGCGGGCTACATACCCTTGGGGCTGTACCGCTGCCCCCACAAGCGGTTTGAAGGCTTTGCCGTCTACACCAACTCCATGCCAGGGGGAGCCTTCCGCGGCTACGGGGCCACCCAGGGAACCTTCGCTGTGGAATGCCAGATGGACGAAATTGCCCACAGGTTGGGGCTGGATCCTATCCAGTTGCGACTGAAAAACGTCATCCAGCCCGGGGATCCCCTCACGCTGGGGTACCGAGATCAGCAGAATGCTGATTTAGAGGATGCCCACTTCAACCTCATCGGCAGCTACGGCCTCAAGGACTGCTTTGAAAAGATTCAAACGGCCTTCAGCACCCCCCTTCCCCCACCCCAGGGATCCCGCCGCTACGGGCGTGGCATTGCCATCTCCATGCAGGGGAGCGGCCTTTCCAAGATCCACGTGGCAGGCGTCAAACTCAGCCTCTTGCCTTCTGGGCGCATTCTCATGCGCAGTGGGGCAGTGGATGTGGGCACTGGCTCCGATACCACCCTGCGCCAGATCGTTGCCCAAGTGCTGGGGATCCCCATAGACCAGATCGATCTCATCGCTGCCGATACCCAAGAAACCCCCTTCGACGCCGGATCCTACGCCTCAGCCACCTTGTACATTTCCGGCGAGGCCAGTCGACGGGCGGCCCTAGCCCTGCGGGACAAACTCATCCAGGCGGCTGCCCTGAGATTGCAGACGGATCCCGGCCAAGTTTGTTTTGCGCAGGGACGTTTTTCGGCTCCCCAGGGATCCCTGACTTTGCCGGAGCTGGCCCAAAGGGCTTCGGATCCCATCGAGGTGGAGCTGCACCATGCCGCCGACGAATCTTCCCTCTCCTTTGCCGTGGCGGGGGTGGAATTGGCAGTGGATATGGAAACCGGCCAGATTGAGCTGCTGAAAATCGCGCAAGCCATCGATCTGGGCACGGCCATCAACCCGCGCATCTGTTATGGGCAAGTCGCGGGGGGCACTGCCATGGGCATCGGCTACGCCCTCTCCGAAGAACTGATCCGAGATGAACAAGGCCAGATCCTCAACGCTGGCTTCCGCTACTACCGCATCCCCACCGCCAAGGAAGTTCCCCCCATCGAAGTTCACTTGGTGCAACAGGCGGATCCCTATGGACCCTTTGGCGCCAAAGGAGTGGGGGAAATCACCACCAACTGCATCGCTCCCGCCATTGCCAACGCCGTCTTTCAAGCCACCGGCCTTCGCTTGCGTCGGCTGCCCCTCACCCCAGAGCGGGTCTGGCAAGGGATCCAATCTGGCATTGGCGCACCTCAGTCTGTTCGCGCTAGCGGTGGGGAGCACCAACCCTGCTCGGAGTTGAATTGAGCTTACCGTTCGCGTAAGCGGGACGGAGTCCTTGCATTTCACAAAAGCTTGAATCGAGATGTTTTGTGAGTTTGCAAATGGCTACATAGGTAGTTGTGGGCTACGTGGGGATTATGAAAAAAATTAAGACTTTTGGCACAGCGGCAATTTTCGCCAGTAGCCCGGCACTAGGATGGCTTCCAGGTATACCCAGCGAGATCCCATGTATGTATATTGCCCGGAGGAATTTCTGGGAAGCAAAACCCAGTGCAACCTAGAAGCATTGATAGAACGGCTGGAAGAGGGGGGTCGCACCCTTTTGAGCCAGTTGTTTGACGTTCGTTACCCTTACTGGAAGCGTAATCTCCGCAACAACATTCGCTTGGTGGGGGAGCTGCGCTATGTAGGCGAGGTACCCGTTCTGGTTTTGTTTGGCCTCTGGCCGAGAGGCAGTCACGAATACCGGGAGTTCTTAGACCGACGGCGAGATCCGGATTATCAAGAACGGGTGCGGAGCTGGGTGCCCGATGACCGTTTGCAGGCGTGGCTGGCGCAGCGGCACGAACCAGGGGATCCGCCAAACCATCTCCCCCCTCTGCCCGACGAGCTGTATGAATGGACACAGTTCTTGAATGCTCCCAATCCGCAGGAGCGGCTGGTGTTGGAAAGTGGGGAATGGGTTCGGCAAGTACGGGCCCTTTCTCCAGAGCAGCGGCGCCAGGCTTACCAAGCAGTATCCCGCTTGGTATTGGTAGATGACATTGAAGGCAGGCTCTACCGGCAGCTCCCGCCGTTTTATCTGAAGGCAGAGGTCAAATGCTGGCAGGAGGGATCCCTGTATCTGGCCGTCAGCTTGGTACAAGCGTGCGAGCAGCCAGGGAGATTGTTTCCATTTCTCATCGGGGTTTACGACCACGCCCCAGAGCAAAAGGAACGGTTTGAGCTGGGATGCCAAACCTGCCTCTTTGGGATGAAAGCCAAGCAGCCAGACATTCTCCAGCACCCGCAACCTTTAGAGGTGTGGAAGCGGTACGCCCGTCGCGCCTACCCCGACTACATGGTGGCGGATGAGACCATTTGGTTGGAAATGCAGGAGATCACAGAGGGAAATTTGGCTTTGTCCATGGAGGAGGAAGAAATCCTGCAGAGTACATCCATGCCCCTACTGATCAACGGAAGGGCCGGGAGTGGCAAATCTCTGATGTTGTACTACCGCTTTGCCGACTATTGCAGCCACTACCTCAAAACTTCAAAACAGAGACCTCTTGAGTACCGCCCTCTCTTTTTGACCTACAGCCCAAGCTTGGTGCAGCAAGCTCGCAACAGGGTAAGTTCAATTTTGCGCATCAGCCACCGCTATCGGGAGGAGGGGTGCAGCTTCTCCACGGAGGAAATTCAGCAATGTCAAACTTTTTTTAGCACTTTTCAGGATTACCTGCTGAACTGCCTTCCTGCCGAGCGGCAAGAACGCTACCAACCGGATCGGTATGTCAATTTTTATCGATTTCAGAGCTGGTATTGTGGTCGCCGCGATGTAGAGCTGGCTTGGCACACCATTCGCACGCTGATCAAAGGCTATGAGGTCAGTGACTATTTGGATCCCGATAGCTACCGAGAATTGCCTGAGGCCGACCGCAGTGTGGATGAAGAAGCCTTCGAGCGGATTTACGAAGAGATTTGGCCGGGTTACCGGGATCGAACCACCCATGAGGGCTACTGGGATGACCAAGATTTGGCCAGAGATGTGCTGCAGAATGGCACTCTTAATCCTATTCATCCAGTCATTTTTTGCGATGAGGTTCAGGACTTTACCCAACTTGAGCTGAATATCATTTTTTGCTTATCTCCTTGGGGAAAATACAAGTTGGATTGGGCTATTGATCGCCTGCCCTATGCCTTTGCCGGGGATCCCTTGCAAACCATTAACCCAACGGGATTTCGTTGGGCTGCTCTGAAAAAATATCTCTACGAGCATATCCGCGCCTACTTGTTGCCGAGCCATCCCTTTGAGATTGCAGGCCCGCAGGAGCTGAGAAACAACTATCGCAGCAATCCACAAGTTACTCGTTTTAGCAATGTAGTCAACCTGTGGCGGCGAGTTCTCAGCAAGAGTCGAGAAATCTATCCCCAACAGCCCTGGCGTCCCCATGAGCAGGGCATGCCGGTTCAAAGGTTTGTGCTGGATGGTCAGGAAAGAAACTTAATCGAAGATGAGCTTAGAAAAATGCTTAGTGATCTCACAGGAACAGTCTGTATCTTACCCTGTCCTGTGGGAGAGGAGCTGAACTACGTGCGTCAGGATCCCGAACTCCAGAAGATCTTTGCCGAGGAATTGAAGCAGAATCTTAAACCACCGCTCCTGCAAACTGCTACGTCTGTTAAGGGAATGGAGTTCAAAAAAGTTATCCTCTACAAGTTTGGAAACGCCTATCGACAAAACTTTAACCGGCAGCTTAATTATTACGCCCGAGGAGCTGGGGAGGCGATATCCCTGCAACTCCATTATTTTCTCAACCAATTGTATGTCGGCATTACCCGCCCCATCGAGGCCCTGGCCATTGTGGACACCTCTGCCGGTTGGCGGGAGTTCTGGGATCCAAGCTTAGAATCCAACTCTTGGCTCGATCATCCTTCTCTGCAACCGGATCGGTCGGAATGGGAGACCGACCCACCGGTATTGGGTTACCCTGTCAAAGGCATCAATATCCAGTACTGGACCAATACAAGCTTGGAAGATCTGCAGGAGGCAGCTCTTGAACTTCTCAGGCGTGGCATCGAGGAGGGCAACCCTAAACTTCTGGAGGATGTTCAAACTCTGGCGCGGAAGGCAAAAAAACCACCTCTAGAACAGGAATGTCAGGCCTGGATCCTCAAGCTCCAGAAGAACTACGTTTCCGCAGGGCAAAAGTTCCTAAGCCTAGAGCAGTCTGCTTTGCCCAACAAAAATCTTAAACGAGAAGCCTGGGAGTGCTTTTGGAGAGGGAAGGCCTGGTTGGAGCTGCAGCGTAACGCCGCCTACTTTGCTGGATGTCCTGGGATCCCAGACTACAGCCCCTTGGTGGACTTGATGGTGGCGACCCAAAGAACCTCTGTCAAGTCTATGGAGCGCTTCCGACAGGTGGTGCGGGTGCGAGATTGGCTGAGCGTTGAAGTCAGCCCCAAAGATAGGGACTTCGTCCCGCTTACACGAACGGATTCCACCTGGAAAGAGTGTGTACAGCAATTTTTGGCAGAGCTTGAGCAAGTTCTCAACAACTTGGGAACTTTCTGCCCCCAGGAAGAGGCCCGCAGCCGGTTTTTGCAAGAGACCCTTGAGGCTTTGAAGGGACGTCTGGCCTTTCTCGGCCAGCGGCAGCCGTTCGCGAATCAGTACTACAAGATTTGGGGTATCTGTCACTTCTATCGGCAGGAATTTGAGCGGGCGGTAGAGGTTTGGGATCAGGGGGGCCAAACGGAGCATTCCCCCTACTACCGGGCCAAGATCCACCTGGAACCCCTTCCCGGCAAGGTGAGGTGGCTATCCAAAGACCGCCAAGACTCGGTGGTGCTGGACCGATGGCAAGAGGCAGGACGTCCCCTCACAGGCGAGTGGGCAGAGTACATCGGCGACGTCGTCACCAGTCTGGAGCGCTTGAAAGACTGGCCGCTGATGCTGCGAGTTCTGATCCAGTGCCGAGAGTGGGAGGAGCTCTGGAAAAAGGCGCAGGCCCATCCTCAGGCGTGGCAGCGGGGACATGACTACGAGCTGGTGGCTGCCATGGCCCGGGATATCCGGACCAACTGGGAAGACTTAAGGCGCAAATCCCCTGGGCTGCGAGATTTTCTGCAGGAAGTGGTTACCAGCACACAGATGGAGCGGGCCTGGTGGCTACAGCCCCTGGAGGTAGGCTTGGCTTGTGAGCGATTGGGCCACTACCGAGACACGCTCAGGTTTTACGAGCGCTTCACCGAAAGCAGAACCGGCAGGCTGACCAGGCAGCAACGCTCTCAAATTCGGCAGCGCTGGCTGGTGACCCACCAAAGGTATCAAGAGGTTCTCCAAGCGGAGGGGCGCCCAACAGATCGTTTGGCGGAGGAGTTTCGACAGGCTCAAGAGCGTTGGAGGGAGCAACTGCCCCAGGCAGAACCTGAGCTGGACGAACGGGATCCCTGGGCGCTTGACTTTGTGGAGCACCCCAGCCCTGTCCAAAGTTGGCTGCTGCAGCGGGCCCAAACCGACACCCAGAGCCGACTCAGAGCGGAAATCGCCCAGGCGCTGGAGCATCTGGACGAACGACACTTGCAGCAGGTGCACAGCTTGATCCAGCGCTTTTCGCGCGCCGACCCATCCACCTAGGCTGGCTCCAAAAGCAACTCGGAGCCGGGAGATCTACTGCAGGATTTGGCGCAGGCGCTCCAAGGCCCGTCGGTTCTCTTCAGGGGTGCCCACCGTCAGACGCAGCCCCCCACCCGTGTAGCGCACACCAGTCCCCAGCTCCTGCCAGGCCCGCTGCAGCTTTTGGGGATCCCAGCCGGCCACCCGGAAGTAGAGGAAGTTGGCTTGGCTGGGCCACACCCGCACCCCTGGCAGCTCCTGCAGAGCTTGATAAAGGGCTTCCCGCTCCTGACAAATTAGCGTCACGTCGGCCAAAAGCTCCTCGGCATGCTCCAAAGCCATCTGAACCGCCCACTGAGAAAGGGCCGTGAGGTTGTAGGGCAGGCGGATCCCATCCAACACTTGCATAAGCTGTGGATGACCCACAGCATAGCCCACCCGGTGGGCCGCCAGGCGAAAGGCTTTGGAGAAGGTGCGCAAGATTACCCAGTTGGGATGCTCTGCCAACTTGGGCAGGGCTGTGTGCCGGCTGAACTCAAAATAGGCCTCATCCAAAATCACCAGAATCTCTTCGGGCAGCCCTTCCACCCACTCCCACTCTGCAGCCGTCAGGCCGTTCCCCGTCGGCGAGTTGGGATCCACCAGGCACACCACCCGAATGGGATGCTCCCTCAAGGCCTGTTGACAGCGCTCCAGATCCAGAGCAAACGTCTCGGGATCGCGGGGAACTCGCACCACCGGGATCCCCAGGCTCTGGGCCAAGATGGCGTACATGGAGAAGGTGGGCTCTGCCACCAAAATACCGCCCCGCCCGCCCAAACAAGTGGCAATCAGCAGCGAGCGAATCAGCTCATCCGACCCATTGCCCAAGCTGATCTGCTCTGGCTCCGCTCCGGCATAGGCGGCGATGGCCTGCTTCAGGCCCCGGTGGTGGGCATCGGGATAGCGGTTGCTAGGGATCCCTTTCTCCCAGAGGAGGGAGAGCTTCTGCTTGAAGCCCACCGGCCAATCGAGGGGGAACTCATTGGCATCCAGCTTGTCGGCAGCCGGGGCTGGCACAGCGTCGTAGGGCTTGAGGTGAAGCAAATCGGGGCGCAGATACTGCAAGGCACACATCTTCCTGACGGGGCGAAACACCTATCATAACAGGGTCAACCCGACCCCCTATTCTTTGGTCAGGGATCCCTGCTGACGTAGCGCCTCAAAAAGGGCAATCGCTACGGCATTGCTGAGGTTCAGGCTGCGCACCGGCCCCCGCAGTGGGATGCGCACGCTGGGATAGGTTTCCAAAAACATGGGATCCAACCCCCGGCTTTCGCTACCGAACACCAACCAGTCTCCCGGCTGATAGGTTACTTCCGTATAAAGGGCTTTGCCGCGCACGCTAAAACACCAGAACCGGGCCTCAGGGTGGGCCTGCACCAGAGCAGACCAAGAGGGGTAGCGATACAGTTGGACGTGCTGCCAATAGTCCAGCCCCGCCCGCTTTAGGTAGCGATCCGAAAGGCGAAACCCCAGAGGATCCACCAGATGGAGAGGGGTATCGGTGGCTGCACAGGTGCGGGCGATATTCCCCGTGTTGGCCGGGATCTCTGGGGCAACCAAAACAACGTGGAAGGGCATAGTCCTATCCTACTTGCCCCCAAATCCGCGGTTGCCGCCCCCTTTTTTACCCCCACCTTTGCCCGGCTTGCGGCTGGGCTGTTGCCGAGAGGGAGAGGCCGTTGAACGTCCGCGCCAACTGGGATCCCCGCCGGGAAGAGAGGTACGCCCACCCCCCCAACCCATACCGGGAAAACCGCCACCCATGTCCATGTTGCGCATCATGTCGCGCATGCGTTGAAAATCACTGACCAGTCGGCTGACATCCTCCAGCTTGTGGCCAGATCCGCGGGCCACCCGTCGTTTGCGGCTGACGCTGCGGGCCAACAGATCCGGGTTGCGCCGCTCTTCGGGGGTCATGGAGTTGATCATGGCTTCGGCGCGGGCCAGTTGGTCTTGTCCCTTTTGCAGTTGTTCCTCGCTGATTTTGCCCATCCCTGGCATCAGTCTCAGCAGCCCTGCCAAGGATCCCATGCGTTTAATTAGGCGCATCTGCTTGAGGAAATCGGTGAAATCAAACTGGGCAGTCATCATCTTCTCCGCCATGCTGGCGGCATCTCCCAGGTCGATTTCCTCTTGAGCTTTTTCCACCAAGCTGAGGATATCCCCCATACCCAGAATGCGGGAGGCCATGCGATCCGGGTAGAAGGGATCCAGCGCTTCCACTTTTTCGCCGACGCCGATGAACTTGATGGGCTGACCGGACACTTGGCGAATGGAAAGGGCGGCCCCACCGCGGGTGTCCCCATCCAGCTTGGTGAGAATGGCCCCAGTGATGCCCAAGCGCTCGTGGAAGGCTCGGGTAAGGCTGGCTGCCTCTTGGCCGATCATGGCATCCACCACCAGCAGGATCTCGTGGGGCTGCACCGCCGCCTTGATCCGCTCCAGCTCCGCCATCATCTCCAGGTCAATCTGCAAACGACCGGCAGTGTCCAAAATCACGTAGTCGTAGCCCTGCTGCCGGGCCGCCTCCACCCCCTGCCGGGCAATCTCGACGGGATCTGCTTTGCCCAGGTCGAAAACGGGGATCTGAATTTGCTGGCCCAGCGTCTTGAGCTGGTCGATGGCCGCCGGGCGGTAGATGTCTCCGGCCACCATCAGGGACTTCTTGCCCTGCTTGCGCAAATACAGAGCCAACTTGGCGCAGGTGGTGGTTTTCCCGGATCCCTGCAAACCGGCCATGAGGACAATGGTGGGAGGCTGCTCCGCTTGGGCAATGGGCACGTTGGCTTCCCCCATCACTTTCACCAGCTCGTCGTGGACGATCTTGATGAACTGCTGATCCGGTGTCACCCCCAGGATGACCTCGGAGCCCAGGGCAGCTTCCCGCACATCCTCGATAAACTGCTTCACCACCTGCAAGTTGACATCCGCATCCAGCAGGGCTCGCCGCACCTCCCGCAGAGCTTCTTGAATGTTGGTTTCGGTGATCTTGTCCTGGCCGCGCAGCTTTCTCCAGGCCAATTCCAACTTCTCGGAGAGGGCATCAAACATGGGTACTGTGGATCCTGTCAGGCGCTTTGGGGGCATTTTCTACCATAGTCCAGTTGGCGGGACTCCATCTTGGGGATCCCCACCCAGGAGACCATCCCGGCCCAGAAAAACTGGCGACTTCACAAAAGTTTAAGCAACAATAGAGGGCGTTGCATGCAGATCTTCCATGGTCAGCGTCGCTTCCCTTCCCTACAGCACCACCGACTGGCAATTGGGCTATCGCTCCCTATCCCAGGAGTACGACTATTGGATTACGGAGATCGAAGGACGGATCCCGGCAGGGTTGCGGGGAACCCTGTTTCGCAACGGCCCGGGCAAGCTGGAGGCGGGATCCCAGCGCTACGGACACCCGTTCGATGGCGACGGCATGGTCTGCGCCATCACCTTTGTGGGGGGGAAAGTTCATTTTCGCAACCGGTTTGTGCGCACCCGCGAGTTTGAAGCAGAGGAAAAAGCCGGTCGGGTGCTTTACCGAGGGGTGTTTGGCACCCAAAAGCCGGGCGGCTGGTGGAGCAACTTTCTCGACTTGCGGTTTAAAAATCCCGCCAACACCAACGTCATCTACCAGGGAGATAAGCTGCTGGCCCTGTGGGAGGCCAGTGCCCCTTACCGGCTGAACCCGGCCACCTTGGCCACCGAGGGGATCGAAACGTTTGCAGGAGGGATCTCAGCCAACCAGCCTTTTACCGCCCATCCCCGGCGGGATCCCCACACGGGAGATCTCATCGCCTTTGGGGTGCGGGCTGCCCAGAACTCCACGTTGCTGTTTTATCGTCTGGACTCGCGCGGGCGCTTGGTGGAAAAGCGGGATTACCGCCTGCCCGGTTTTGCCTTCCTGCACGATTTTGTCTGGACACCCCGCTACCGCATCTTTTTCCAAAATCCCTTGGCTTTCAACCCCCTGCCGTTTGTGTTGGGCTGGCAACCGGCGGGCACCTGTCTGACCTTGAAACCGGGGGAGCCGACCCGCATCTGGCTCTTTCCCCAGGGCGATAAGCCGCTGCAACTGGAAGCGGAGCCGGGGTTTGTTTTCCATTTTGTCAACGGCTACGAAGTCGGGGATCGGGTTGTGGTGGATGCTGTCCTCTATGAGAACTACCCTGCCCTGGAGCCGGATGCCGATTACCTGCAGATTGACTTTGCCCAGATTCCGGCGGGCAAGCTGTGGCGGTTCTATCTGGATCCCAAGGGGGGCAGCGTGAAGCGGGAACTGCTGCTGGATCGCTCGGTGGAGTTTCCGGCCATCCACCCGGCTCGAATGGGGGGATCCCACCGCTACATCTACATCGGGGCCACCCATGCTCCTGGCCCCAATGCTCCTCTGCAAGCCATCCTCAAGCTGGATACCGCCACAGGCCGCACGCAGCAGTACAGCTTTGCCCCCCGCGGCTTTGTGGGAGAACCGGTGTTCATCCCCGATCCAGAAGGTCAGGGCGAAGAGGCAGGGTGGATCGTGACGGTGGTTTTTGATGCGGCCAGCCAGCGCTCTCAAGTGGTGATCCTAGAAGCAGCCGACCTGACAGCCGGCCCGGTTGCGCGGATCCCATTGCGGCACCACATTCCCTATGGCCTACACGGCAGTTTTACTCCCCAGGTGTGGGTAACGCCTGCCTAAACGGTGAACCCCAGGAATGGCTAATGGATCCCATCGGCTCGGGAAAGATCATGCGCCCCAGCCTTTGCGGGAGCCCTGGGGATCGGTCAGTCGGATCCCGGCTGTGCAGAAACACCTCCAGTCAGCGTTGCCGGAAAAAACTACAGGTACTCTATTCGTTTCAGCTTAGGGTGAGACGCCTGGGCTACTGAGAAAAGCCTTCTGGCTCTGCACCTTCAATGTTTTGGGTGTGAGTATAATGTCCTAGTTCGAATCGAAATGACCATAAAAAAGATGAAATGGTTCTGTCTGGGGGATAAACATTCTGCGGCCTGAGAACCATTCCCTTGGAACAGTTGCTAGTATTGGCTACACGTCGGCTACAGTGTTGACAACTGCTGGCTCCCCAGTTCCCGACGAGGGCACCTGCTGGGAGTTTGTCAATGGAAGCAGGATGGAAAGACGCTGTTGGGCGTTGTTAGGCTAGTGGATGGTGTGTTGAGCAGGTCTTGGGTCAAGAGCAAAGTTATGGCCTGTTTTTGCAACGGTAAATGTCTGCCGCCGAGCATTCTGAATTGACAGCAACGGAACCGTCACAATGTCCTCCGATCTGAGACCTCCCTTTCGACCGGTACGGCCCCCCAGACCCAGCTCAACGGGTGAGGCCAAGGGATCCCTGTCATCAGCGAAAGCTCAGGATCCTGCGGCAGCTCCTGGTGCTGTTCGCGACAGCGGGACGGAGTCCTTGCAGCCTGTTGTCAGTACCACTGCTAGCTTGGAAGAAAAGAAAGAGCGAGTCTGTTTGGAACCCATCCCCCCGCCTGGGGAGAAGATGCAATACCGAGCCATCGGCCTCATCGAAGGGCGATACATCCCCTCCCCAGAGCACTTTACCCGCGGGATTTTGCGCACCTCGGATGGCTTGGATCTGAATGCCGTATTGCTGGGCCGGGTGATGAGCCTGGTACGCAAGCATCTACGGCCGGAACGCAACTATCTGTGGGTGGTTTATCCTCGCACCCGCGACAAAACCGAAGATCTGCACGTGCAGTTGCTGGGGGTGTGGGCCCCAGAAGAAATGGGGCGAACTCTCCCCGAGGGATCCCGTCCAACAGTGGTGCCGGATTGGTTTTCCATCCGGGGCGAGGTCGTTTTTCAATCGCAGGAGAAAGGGTTCATCATTGTCAAGATCCGTCAATCGGGCAAAAAAGCTTCCGCCAACTCCCCCGCTCAGCGAGTCCAGAAGGATGGAGCCGCAGCCCCCAAGCCCCAAGCCTTCAAATTGCGCCTGATTGGATCCCTGCCGGGCAAAGGGGTAGGCAATTTCTGGGATCTGCAGGTGCGCCGCCGCGGATCCCTGCTCTATGTGGAGGCGGGCACTCCCATCGGCCCAGTACTCAAAACGCCGCCGCGCCCACGCCTGAAGCGTTCCCCCCCCCAACCCAAAGCCAGGAAGAGTTCCACCCCCTCGACACGTGGGGAAGCGTCTATTCAAGAGCCGTTTTATCCTCTGCGAGATCCCACAAAAGTACCCAAGCCGGTTAAGAGAAAACGCCCATAAACTGGGCTAGTAGATCCTGCTTTAATGGAGCTTTTCATGTTGACCTTCTTGTTGTGAACCATTCTTTTACCCTGGTTAGGCCGTGGCAGAACCAACTCCTCCCAACAAACCTCCCAACAAAGATGAATTCATTTCGCCTCGCTATCCCTACTGGGGCGAAGTGAGGCCGCAGAACCTGGTCTTTGATGCCAACCTGCAGGAATTTAGCAATAAAGTGTCCTTGATTTGTAGCTTGGAAACCGGGGGCAAAATTACCCCGGAAGAAGCCTACCGGCAAATCAAGGAGCTGTGGAAACAACTCAAGCAGACCAAAAAAGCCATCTTGGACAATCCCCAGTGGAAGGAATCTCCCCCTGAGTTGCCAGAAGAGTAGCCGGCTGGATCCTGGCTAACCGCAAACGGTGTACACTGGGCGCGGATGCCGGGCTTGGTCAGGGAAGATGAGGACTTTTCCTTCGCCGGAGGCGCTTCGTCGGCTGCCAGCAGGGGCTGCGGATGGGGCCATCATTCTGGGCACGTTGGTTCTCCTGGCCTTGGTGGCGCAGGTGGGAGTGGGGGCTTTTGAGCGGTTTCAGCCTCCGGCGGTGGTGCCCCGGATCGACTTGGATCCGCGCAACCTGCCCTACTATGCGGCCCGCTCCACCTTGCGCATGTTCATTGCCTTGGCCTTTTCCACCCTTTTTACTTTGGTCTATGGCTACATTGCTGCCAAAAGCCGCTGGGCCGAGCGCATTTTGATCCCCCTGTTGGATATCTTGCAATCGGTGCCGGTGTTGGGATTTCTCTCCATTACGGTTACCGGTTTCATTGCTCTGTTTCCTGGCAGCTTGCTGGGGCTGGAGGCGGCTTCTATCTTTGCCATCTTCACCAGCCAAGTCTGGAACATGACCTTTTCCTTCTACCAATCCCTGCGCACGCTGCCTCAAGAGTTGGTGGAAGCGGCTACCTTGTATCGCCTGTCGGGGTGGCAGCGCTTTACCCAGTTGGAAGTGCCGGCGGCAATGGTGGGCCTCATCTGGAACGCCATGATGAGCTTTGGCGGAGGGTGGTTCTTTGTGGCAGCCAGCGAAGCCATCAGCGTGCTCAACCAGGAATACACGCTGCCGGGGCTGGGATCCTATGTGGAAGCCGCCATTCAAGCAGAGGATTTGCCCAAGCTGGGCTGGGCGCTCCTGACCATGGCCGGGGTGATCCTGCTGGTGGATCAGCTTTTCTGGCGGCCTTTGGTGGCTTGGTCGGATAAGTTTCGCCTGGAACAGAGCAGCGGGGCTGCTGCCCCCGAATCCTGGCTGTACGATCTGCTGACCACGGCGCGGATCCCGCGGCTGATCGGCAGTTGGCTGTCCCCCTTGGCAGAGTTGGTGGATCGGCTGTTGTCCTATCTGACTCGCCCGCACTGGGTGGATCCCCTTAGTCCTGAGGTCGAGCGACGCCGCGAGCGGCTGCTGACTCAGCTTTCCTGGATAGCTATTGGCGGCATTGGGATTTGGATTGTTGATTTTGTGGCCACCACTGTGGGCTTTGGAGAGGTGATGCTGACCTTCGGGCTAGGGATCCTCACCCTGCTGCGGGTTAGCGTGTTGCTGGTGTTCGCCACGGTGATCTGGACTCCCATTGGGGTGGCCATTGGCTTTAATCCAAAACTGGCGAAACTGCTGCAGCCGGTGGTGCAATTCCTGGCAGCTTTCCCGGCCAATTTCCTTTTTCCCTTTGCCACGTTGTTTTTTATCCGCGCCCAGATCAGCATTGAGTGGGGCAGCATTTTGCTCATGTCGTTGGGGGCACAGTGGTACATCCTTTTCAACTCCATTGCCGGCGCCCAGAGCATCCCCACGGACTTGCGAGAAATGGCTGTGGATGTGGGCTTACGAGGATGGCAGCGCTGGCGAAAGCTGATCATTCCAGGGATCTTTTCCGCCTGGGTCACCGGGGGAGTCACGGCCAGCGGCGGCGCTTGGAACGCCAGCATTGTCTCGGAGATTGTGGCCTGGGGATCCACCACCCTCAAGGCTACAGGATTGGGCACCTACATTGCCGAGGCAACCTCGGTGGGGGACTGGCCCCGCATTACCTTGGGCATTGGCATGATGAGCTTGTTTGTGGTGGGCCTTAACCGCCTCTTCTGGCGACGGCTGTATCGGTTGGCAGAAGAAAAATATCACCTTTAGTCTTTTCAGTTTCTGAGGCAATCTCTCTATGAGCTCTGCAGCTTCCCCCGTTTTAATTGAGGTTGAGAAAGTCTACAAGCGCTTTCCTTTGCCAGAGGGCAAGGGGGAGTTTACCGTTTTAAGCCAGATTGACCTGCAGGTGCGGGCTGGGGAAGTCTTGGCTCTGCTGGGCCGTAGCGGCAGCGGCAAAAGCACCCTTTTGCGCATCATGGCGGGCCTGATCCCCCCCAGTCAAGGGCGGGTGCTGAGCAACGGCCAGCCTCTACGTGGGCCTAACCCCGATGTGGCGATGGTGTTTCAGAGCTTTGCTCTCCTACCCTGGCTGACCGTGCAAGAAAATGTGGAGCTGGGGCTGCAAGCCCGAGGGATCCCCCGCGAGATCCGCCGGCAAAGGGCCCTGAAGGCCATTGACCTGGTGGGCTTGGATGGGTTTGAGAGCGCTTACCCCAAAGAGCTTTCGGGGGGGATGAAGCAGCGGGTGGGCTTTGCCCGCGCCTTTGTCCTAGAGCCCAAGGTGCTGTTTATGGATGAGCCTTTTAGCGCTTTGGACGTGCTGACGGCGGAAAACCTGCGGGGGGAAATTGATGAGCTGTGGAATGCGCAAGCCTTCCCTTCCCAAAGCATCCTTATCGTTACCCACAACATCGAAGAGGCGGTGTTTTTGGCAGATCGGGTGGTGATTCTGGGATCCAACCCGGGGCGGATCCGGGGGGAGGTGAGAATAGATCTGCCGCGGCCTCACGAGCGCACGGATCCCCGCTTTAAGTCCTTGGTGGACTACATCTACGAGATCATGACCAACCCCGAAATTGCTGTTACCGGAGAGGTGGCTCTGCCTGCGCTGGCTGGTGATAAGGCCACTTCCCCCTATGCCCTGCCTCTGCCCCATGCGCGGGTGGGCGGGATCAGCGGTCTGCTGGAGTTGATCGTGGAGTGGCCGCAAGGGCGGGCGGAGATTGCCGATTTGGCCGAGCGGCTGCAACTGGCCGTGGACGATCTGCTGCCGATTTTGGATGCGGCGGTGCTGTTGGGCTTTGCCGAGGTGGCCAGCGGGGTGGTGCAACTGACCGAAATTGGCCAGGACTTTGCCAACACCACCATCCTGCGCAGCAAGGATCTCTTCCGACAACAGCTATTGGCACGGGTTCCCGTGTTCCGCAGCATCTTGCAGACTTTGGAAGAAAAAGGCAGCCGCTCCATGCGAGCGGACTTCTTCTTGGATCTTTGGGACGAACACTTCCCCCACGCTGAAGCCGAACGGCAGTTTGCCACCGCCATTGACTGGGGACGCTATGCGGAGCTGTTTGAGTACGACGCCTCGGAAGAACGTCTCTATCTGCCGGAGCCAAGCGAGAGCTCCACTCCTCGAGAGCCTGTTGGTCTTGACTCTCGTTCCGACTGAAGCGCATCTGGCTCTGCCTTTCTCAAAGTTGCATCGTAGAGCGGAGGTATGGCGCCAATTCCAGAAAGTCCCAAAATCTACCACATTACCCATGTAGACAACTTGCAAGGGATTTTGACATACCCCCCCGCTTTTAGGCAGGGGATTCTTGTTACTGGTTCTGCGACAGCACTTACTTCATCCGGTTGCCCCTCAAAAGCAGCGGTGCTTATCTCCCCAGTCGTTCCCCCAAGCGCTACGCGCGGGGCGGTTCCCTTGTGCCCCAAGGTACCGTTCCATTCCATCCCAAGCATGTCTGGTAAGTTCTGTCAACTGTGTCGGCATCATGGGCCAGGGCATCGCGCTGCAGTTTAAGAAATCATGGCCTGGGAACTTCAAGGCCTATGCCGCAGCCTGCCGGCGGGGGGAAGTCCAACCGGGCAAAATGTTCGTTTTCGAGACCGGAAACCTGACCAATCCGCGCTACATCATCAATTTCCCCACAAAACGCCACTGGCGGGGGAAGTCGCGGATCGAGGATATAGAAGCTGGGCTGAAGTCCCTTGCCGAGGAGATCAGCGACCTCGTGGAGGGCTTTGAGTCGCCCTATGGTCTAGAATTGCTGGCTACTGTCCACTGGATCGTGACTCGTGGGCACCCTTCTACGACGGCAGAGTTGGTGGAAAGCTTCTACGCCTGGGGAGATAGAAAACAACAATTCAGTAGCAAACAGATCCTGCTTGCCGCTCGAGTTTTGGCAGAGAAGGGGTGGTTCAAGGCACTTCCAACAGAGTCGCTTGCGGCCAGCCGAAGCCAGTTCGAAACACGGCCCTAGCGCTCTGCACTACTTCCGGTCTGGAACCTGCGAACACGACTACCCCTTGCCTGCAGCAAGTACCTACTCATAAATCCAGCTTTGGGCAACCGGTGTCCAGCTCACCAATTCCGACTCATCGAACCAAAGGGCGATCTCCCGCTGCGCGGTTTCAACTCCATCGGAGCCGTGAATGAGGTTGCGGCCAATGTCGATGCCAAAATCGCCGCGAATGGTGCCCGGTTCTGCCTCCAGGGGGTTGGTCTTGCCGATGAGCTTACGGGCGGCAGCAATCACCCCTTTGCCCTGCCAGACCATAGCCACCACCGGCCCCGAGGTAATGAACTTCACCAAACTGTGGAAGAAGGGGCGCTCCTTGTGTTCGGCGTAATGGGCTTCCGCCAGCTCTTGGCTCACTTGCACCAGCTTCAGGCCCACCAATTGGTAGCCCCGGCTCTCCAGGCGCTGGATGATGGTGCCCACCAGCCCCCGCTGCACGCCGTCTGGCTTGATGGCAATAAAGGTGCGCTCCATGGGATCTCCCCTCGTTTTACAGATCTTCACCGCTATCCTTGTACCGGATCGGGGATCCCGAGCGCAAGGGAGCAAAATTAGCGCTTTTTACGCGCCCACCACTGCCAAGGTCAGGAAGGCAGCCCCCACCACTGTAATCGCCCAGCCGGCCCAGCGAGTTAAGCCAGGGATCCGCAACCCCCAGCCTTCTGCTGCCCAAAGGGCCAGGAGAGCTACCCCATACTGGACGGTGCTCAACCCCAGTAGATATCCCACCCAAGGCATGGGTTGGGCGCCGATAATGGTTTCGGCGTAGGCATAGCCATGGAATAGCCCCGCCAGGGATCCCCCTATTAGCAAGAGCCAACTTGGGATCTGCCGCGGTTGCACCAGCAGCAAGCCGAAGAGAACCACGGAAGAGGCAATGGCCAGCTCCGTCAGTCCCAGGGGATCCCAGCCGGCCAGGTGGATCCCAGTGCCCACCAGACCCGCTAGCACAAAGCCCAGCGGGATCCCGTAGCGCCAGGGCTGCCCCGCCGCAACAAAACCGATGGCCACGACGAAGGCCAGGTGATCCAAGCCAATGACAGGGTGAGCTAGCCCAGAGAGAAATCCCTCCCAGGCCGTTGCAGGCAGTTTCCCTCCCAGGGCGTGGTGGGCAAAAGCCGGCGAAAAAAACCCCGTAACTGCCAGTGCACCCCCAGCAGCGGCAAAGCTGGGGATCCCTTCCTTCCGCCACCGCCCAAGCGGCGATGGGACTTGCTGCCACAGCCAAGACATGCTTTTGGACCTCCCTGAGTTCTCTCAATAGCTGCCCAGATCTCC
This sequence comes from Thermostichus sp. MS-CIW-37, assembly GCF_054060065.1. Taxonomy (NCBI): domain Bacteria; kingdom Bacillati; phylum Cyanobacteriota; class Cyanophyceae; order Thermostichales; family Thermostichaceae; genus Thermostichus; species Thermostichus sp. MS-CIW-37. The sequence continues at coordinate 42,977 of NZ_JBSSCV010000026.1, forward strand.
CAGTCTAGGGGCGCTCTCTGTACCCTTGCAGATTCTCCGGCTCAAATTGGCGCAGAATCCGAGTGGCTTCGCGGATGCGGGGCTCGCTCTCTTCTTCCACAATGAGCACATACTTGCCTGCGTCTAGGCGGTTGCGGTAAGCCAAAGCATCGCCGGAGCCACTGGACAAGCCCACTCCGCCGCCGACGAAAAAGCTGCCCATGGCCCCGCCCATCGCGCCCAATAGGCCGCCGATCAGGTGGTTGCCTATAGGTCCCGCCCAGGCAAAGGTATCCAAACCACTCAAAACGCTGAACCCCACCCCAGCCAAAAAGCCAAAGGGCACCAACCAAATGGCCAAACGCTGCATCTGACGGCGGGCGGCTCGGGCCGGATCGATCAGCCCAAACTCATCGGCGGTTTTGTAGCCTCGCCCCAGTAGGTGCAATCGCTCTAGCGGGAAGCCCGCTCGCTCCAGGGCGCTGTAGGCCGCCTCAGCGGCCATACGATCCGGCAGTACCGCGATCAAATAGCTCATGGATGCGGAGAGCCAATCAGTTCCGTACTTCATTGTCTGCCAAGTTTGAGCGAGGATCCCTGTGACCCAGTCTGGCTCCACTAGCGCTCCATCTACTAGCCTCTACCAGCGCTTTTACGAAGTGGTGCGGCGGATCCCGCCGGGCCGAGTGGCCACCTATGGGCAGGTGGCGCGGGTTGCCGGTTACCCCGGCTATGCTCGCCAGGTGGGCTATGCTTTGTTTCGCCTGCAAGGCCAAAACACCGACATCCCTTGGCACCGGGTGATCAACGCCCAGGGCTGCATTTCCTACTCCCCTTTTCGCCTGGGCTACGACGACCTGCAGAAAGCGCTGCTGCAAGCCGAAGGGATCCACTTCGACGCCGAGGGCCAGGTGGACTTGCAACAATTTGGCTGGGATCCAGGGGAAGTTTAACCTAGGCTTGACCTAACCTTAAACAGGTCATAGCGAAACCCCAATCCCAGCCTTGGTAACGTAAACTACCCGACACCCGCGCTATGCGCAGGGTGCGAGCTTTATCCCAATCCCTAGCGGCCCCAGAGGACAGCTAAGTTTCGGAATTTCAGGCGAGTTTACAGTCGCCCCAAGGAGAGAGATTACTTGAGCAGCGTTATGGTCAGCATCCCCTTCCCACCCGCAGTGTCCACACTTGAACGACTTACCATTGCGGTAGGACTTACCCCGCTCAGGGTGGATGTGCAGGCATTTGTGGCAGGTCTGACTGGTGTAGGCAGGCGGCACCAGCACCACAGGCACTCCAGCAATGGCAGCCTTGTAGGCCACAAACATCCCGAGCTGGTAGAACGCCCAGTTGTTAGTCCTGCGCCGCTTGGCTTTGCTCCGAGGCTTCTGATTCAAGCACTCTCGAATGCCTGTCAAGTCTTCAAAAGCCAGTGCCGCACCAATAGCCTGGGCATCTCTGACCAAGGTTTTGCTGATGTTATGGTTCAACCATGTCTGGTAGCGCCGTTCTCTCCCAGAGAGCCTTCTCAGCAGCCTCCTAGAGCTGCGAGTGCGTTTGGATTGAACCTTGGCGCGTACACGGCTGAACCGGTCACGGACGGCCTGGATGTGCTCTCCACTCCAAGAGCGTCCGTTGCTAGCGGTGGCGATATCCCGCCTGCCCAAGTCAACTCCGATTACCTTTGGAGTTTTGCCAGTTGGGGGAGTGTCCAGCTCAACAGCAATGTTGATGTAGTAGTCCCCTTGCTTGGTCTTGGACAGAGTAGCGCTGGTGGGCGTTTGCCCCCGCAGCAAAGCGATTTGATAACCGCCAATCTT
>NZ_JBSSCV010000027.1:0-41535 GCF_054060065.1 Thermostichus sp. MS-CIW-37
CTTGCCAACTGCAGGGCTACCGTTCGCGCCAGCGGGCCGGAGGCCTTAAGCCCGCCCTGTACTGCGAAGCAGTCAGGGTTGGGTAGTTTACCACTGCACCTTTCTATAAATGGGTGGAGCGATACTCACATCCTATCAGGAGACGGTAGCTTATCCCTAGGCATAAATGCCGGGGCCTGAGCCGCCGAGTTTTCGGTCAGCTCGCAGTTCCGGGCCGTCTACACAATCTGTGCCGTCACGAATAGGCGCTGATGCTCGGCTGGGATCCGCTCTTTCTCTTGGGCCGGGATCACCAGGGGAGGTTGCTGAGTGTAATTGATGGGATCCCGAAACCAAGCGCGGCTGTAGGTGTTGTAGAGAAGAGGACGGGGAGCGGGCGAGCGATTGGCCCGACCCAGGTGAATCAGGCGGTAGTCAAACAGGAGGCAGGATCCCTTGGCCAGGGGCGGATCGACAAAGGGCATCTGCTGGGCCAGCTCGGTATAGTGGGCATCGAAGACCGCATGGCTGCCGGGCCAGAGACGGGTCATGCCGTTCTCTTCGTTGACCTCCACCAGAGGAATAAGCAAATTCAGGGCATAGCAAGGAATGATTGCATCCAAGGTCTCGTCGCCAAACAGATGAGACAGATCCCGGTGAACTTGTTGATCGGCGGATCCCGGCAGAGAGACCACCGCCCCCAGCCCGCTCAAGATCAACTCCGGCCCCAAAATCCGCTTCAGGATGGGCAAGATCAGAGGATGGGCATAGATGAGGGGATCGTTGAAGGGGCCCTCCAGGCGAACCGTTACCATCACCCGTCTATTGCCCACTAACAGGGCATCGGCGTGGTTTTCGTGGGTGCAGTAGTGGCTGTAGGTGGCCAGAAAGCTGCTGTGCAACTTGTCGATGAGCTCGGGGGGAAAGATCTCCGGCAACACCAGATAGCCCTCTGTGGAAAACAGTTCAAAAGCCTGCTCTACGGTCTCTGGATCCGGCTGCTGGAGCTCCTGTAAGGACTCCGTCCCGCTGACGCGAACCGCAGGGCTGAAGCGCAACTGGGCCAACATGGGCTAGGTCTCCTGCAAACTGGCCACAGCCATTAACATGCCCCGCGCTTTGTTCAGACATTCTTGGTATTCCCGCTCCGGATCCGAGTCGGCCACAATACCTGCCCCGGCCTGCAAGCTCACCTGGCCCTGATGAACCAGCAGGGTGCGGATGGTGATGGCGGTGTTCAGTTGGCCGGAAAAGTCGTAGTAGCCATAGGCGCCGGCATAGGGCCCGCGGCGGCATCCTTCCAGCTCATGAATAATCTGCATGGCGCGGATTTTGGGGGCACCCGTAACGGTTCCGGCGGGGAAGGTGGCCCGCAGCAGATCCCAGGCGCTGTACTGGGGATCCAGCCGCCCCACCACGTTGCTGACAATGTGCATCACATGGCTGTAGCGCTCGATCTGCATCAGGTCATCCACCTGCACAGATCCCAGTTGGCAGACCCGTCCCAGGTCGTTGCGGGCCAGATCCACCAACATCACATGTTCGGCCCGTTCTTTCGGATCTGCCAACAGCTCTTGCTCTAACTGCCGGTCTTCCTGAGGGGTGGTGCCACGGGGGCGGGTGCCGGCAATGGGGCGCACGGTGGCGATGCGGTCTTCTCCCACCCGGCTGAGTTTGACCATCACCTCTGGGCTGGAGCCGATGAGGCAGAGATTCCCAAACTGCAAAAACGCCATATAAGGGGAAGGGTTAATCAGCCGCAACGAGCGGTAGAGGCAAAAGGGATCCCCCGCAAAGGAGATGGTAAACCGCTGCGAGAGCACTACCTGGAAGATATCTCCGGCGCGGATGTAGTCCTTAGCCCGTTCCACCGCTTGGCAGTAGGCCGGGCGGCTCAGGGTGCTGGGAGGGATTTGTTCGCGCCAGCGGGACGGAGTCCTTTCCGACAGGTGGGGCTTCCAGTTGAGGTGCAGATGGGCCAGAGAAAGAGGAGCGCTGAGCTGCTGCATCAGCTTTTCCACCCGCCGGCAGGCTTGGGCATAGGCTTCCTCAGGAGCGTGGTGACGGGTATCGGCGAAGGCCACCACCCAGATCTTGCGCTTCACCTGGTCGAAGAGCAAAATGCTGTCCACCTGCATAAAAACGGCGTCAGGAGGATCCCCCGGCTGCAGGGGGTGGATGGGCACCTTGGGTTCGACCCAGCGAATCAGCTCATAGCCCCAGTAGCCAAATAGCCCGCCAATGCTGCTGGGCAGTTCCGACAAATGCACCGGCTCATAAGGCTGCAAACAGCGGGCCAAAATTGCGAAGGGATCCCCTTGGTGGTGCTCCTGTCGGCCATCGCGGTATCGCTGTAGCGCCTGATCCCCGCGTATTTCCAAAACCCACAGGGGATCGCAGCCCAAGAAGCTGTAGCGGGCCACCTGTTCCCCCCCCTCCACCGACTCCAGGAGAAAGTTGTAGGGCTGGCCAGCACAAACCCGATACCAGGCAGAAACCGGCGTTTCCAAATCCGCCACCCATTCCTGGTACACCGGGATAAAGTTGCCCTGCTTGGTGAGGGCAAGAAACTCCTTCAAGGGGGGGTAAATCATGGCCTGCAACTTTTGTGCTTTCCCTGACTCTACCCCAGACAGGGAATCCCAAGGGCGTTGTGGATCCCTCTGGATGGCCCGGTTGCAACAGCGCCGGAAACCATTAAGCTGAGAGCGGCTCTACTCTCGAGAACCCTTGCCATGCAAAACCCATCTCAGGTGATTCGTGAGCGCCTCCGCTATCAAGGCCACAAATACACCTTCGTCAGCCAGCGTTTGCGTTTTCCCAACGGCAAAGAGGGAGAGCGGGAGTACCTCATCCATCCTGGCGGGGTGGTGGCAGTGCCCGTCACTGCAGCAGGCAAGTTCGTCTGCATTCGTCAATATCGCTTTGCGGTTGCCTCCTACCTTTATGAATTTCCGGCAGGCACAGTCGAGCCAGGGGAGCATCCCGATGACACCATTCGCCGCGAGCTGGAAGAAGAAACGGGCCTGCGTGCCCATCGCTGGGATCCCCTTGGCCAATTTTATTTGTGCCCCGGCTATTCCAGCGAGATTATGTATGCCTATTTGGCGCGGGAGCTGGAAGTGCTGGATTCCCCTCCCGATAAGGATGAGGATGAAGATATTACCGTAGTGGAGTTTTCTGCTTCTGAGCTTACAGAAATGGCCCGTTTGGGAATGGATTTGGACAGCAAGTCCATTGCCTGCTTTTGGCGGGCCCAATTGTTTTTGGCTGCCGAAAAATAGAGCCCTCCGTCGGGGGGGGCTGCCCCTTGCTCCTGGGGGATCCCTTTCCAATTGGCGGGGCGTCGTTCCAAGCCGACTTTGTTGGCTACAGAGGAAGCTCCAGGCTTTTCACCCTAACTTGGTAGCCCATTGCCAGGCGAGATCAAGGTGAGATCGAGGTTGCGTTCGACATAAAAGGGATCCCTGTATCCCGGCTGTTTGGTTGACTGGGAGAACCTTGGAGTCCTTTAGAATTTTAGGGGCGAGGAGTGAGGAGAGGAGTGAGGAAATATGCGGAAGCTGTTGTGTTCCTGTGGTCGAATAGCCTGGGGAGCGGCCTTGGCTGCCACTCTACCGGTTGCTGCTGTTCCTGCCTATCCCCAGCCTGTGCTTCCGCTGCTGCCGGTTCCTTCTGAGGGTGGCACTGCTCGAGGTGGGGTCGTGGCTTTATTCAATCAATCCATTTGGTGGGATTTCATTCGCGGCAATCGCGGTGAAAACCTGCGCCTGTTCCCGGCCAGCCTAACCTCTCCATCTCGCCAGGATGTGGTGGCCGTGTTTCAGATTCAGCGGCAGCCCACCGTGGAGCCGGTGGTGCGCGTTCTCAGCTTCGAGCACCAGGGGGGGTATAGCTTTCGTCTGCTCCACACAGCTGAGCCGATCCCAGGGCGGTTGGTGGAGGCTCACCTGCGCACGGACATTACCTCCAGCCCACAGCCCAAGTTGGTGCTCCTCACCGAGCGAGGGGGCATCAGCCTGCTGCGCTCTGTCTTGGTCTTGGAACACCGGCCTGAGGGACTTGTGCCACTGCTGAGCGTGACGGATCTGAGCAATGCCAGCCTGCGGGTCAGCCCGCAAGGGATCCTGGTCATCTCAAGCCCGCCCGGTGCCAGCCGTGACTTGAGGGCTACCCTCTACCAATGGGAGGGGGATGGCTTTGTCCGTCGAGATCTATAAGTCCATCATCTGTTGTGACTATTGTGAATCTGCCTGTCAATATCCATCTTTGTCAGCGAGGTCTCGCGCGGAGCGGATGTCCGTCTCGGCTATCGCTGCCCTTGCCAGCAAGCTCCCAAACTGGGGGCTTGTCCCACCTGCCAAAGGAACAGGCTTTCGGCCCCAAGGGGATGAATGCTCCAGGGATCCAGGCCAGACCCAAACCACCCGTAGGGATCGACGGCAGCTGGTTGGCCGGAGTTGGTGTTGTCGAAGCGACGCACCTCGAAATGGAGATGGGGCCCGCTGGCACAGCCGCTGTCTCCCGATAGGCCGATGACTGCTCCTGCGGCCACCACTTGCCCCTCCTGCACCCCGATTTGACTGAGGTGGGCGTAGAGGGTCTCCCAGCGGGGAAGTGCTCTCCCGTCTGTTCTCTCCCCCTCCGAGAGTTCTGGCTCGTGCAGAAGGCGCACCCGCAACCCCCTGACCAGCCGGCCCAAGCTGGGGCAAAAAAACTCCGGCTCCTCGCGGGCCACGGTGACCCGTCCTGCGGCAGCAGCCAAAATCGGGGTTCCCACCGGCATCTCCCAGTCATAACCGGCATGGCCATCGCTTTTGCCACACGGGTGCAGCGGGCCAGGGATCCAAACTTGGCCTTGCCCACTCACAAACCGTCTGTTGCCATCCCTCTCCCCCAAAGGCAAGTCATGGTCGAAGAGGTTGGTGACAGGAAATTCCCCAACAAAGGGCTTGTGCAAAAACGGCCACTGGGGCGGCGGCGGATCCCCATAAGCAGAACGATATTTTTCCAGCTCCAGCCGATAGTCTTCCAGATCCTGACGCTGGGCGGGATCTTCCGTGTGCTGCTGCAACAGATCCACCAGCTGCAGGGCCTGAAGCCAGTCCTGGCGCTCCACAGCACGAGCCAACTGGGCGTACACCCCCACCCGGGATCCCTGCGGCGAAGACGGGGAGGAGACCTGAGGAAAAACGGGCGATATGTTTACGAATTGATACAATAGACAGCAAAATATCAGCAGTGTCACCGTTAGCGGTGGTGACATCCCTGCCCAGAGGGCCATCCCAAGTAGGCCGGCCTGCAAGCAAGCGGGCTTGTTCTTGGCTTTAGGCTCTCTCTTGGGGCCATCCGCTTTTTCCCTCAGCTGCCGTATGGGTTGCAAGGAGACAGAGCGGCTTCGCTTAACCACTCTTCGGGAGTTTCTCATGCGTTGGTTCTCGTCCTCTGGTGTTCTCGTCAGCCTGCCTTTCCAGTCTTCTGTTGGGCGAAGTGTTCTGCCCCTGTCTGGCTCGATTTGGCAGCGGCTGGAGGCCTTAGCTCTGGGTTTGCACATTCTGTCTTTGCTTTTTGGGTTGGCAGGGTTGCTCTGGGTTGTACCCCATCCTGAGTGGGTGGCCAGTTTGCCCCCCATTGGCATTCAAGCTTTCTCCTTGAGCATGGGCAATGGCGGCGTGGCCTACATGGTGTTCGGTGCGCTGGCGGCAGCTCTGATGGGATCCCGGCTGTTGGGGATGCGGCGCCTGTTGATGTTTTTGATCCCGGCGGTGGGCATTTCCTTGGGCAGTGAGCTGTTGGGTACCAGCACTGGGATCCCTTTTGGCAACTACGGCTACCTGAGTGGGCTGGGCTACAAGATTGCCGGTTTGGTGCCTTTTACCATCCCTCTGTCTTGGTTTTATGTGGGGTTGTCGTCCTACTTGTTGGCGCGTGTGGCTCTGCAAACCCAGCGCCACTGGCTGATTCACTTCGAGGCCATTATGTTGGGGGCGTTGCTGCTCACCGCTTGGGACTTCGTGCTGGATCCGGCCATGACCCGCGGCTTGATCCCGTTTTGGACGTGGTTTCAGCCGGGGCCCTTCTTCGGCATGCCGTTGCAAAACTTCGGGGGTTGGATGCTGACTGGGGCTGCCTTCATGACGGTGGCCAATCTGCTGTGGGGCGAGGATCAACCCATCCTTGACCGCCGCCAGTTGGTGGGGCCGCTGGTGCTCTATGTAGCTAATTTTGCTTTTGCCCTGCTGATGAGCCTGGGCTCCGGCATTGTTGCGCCGGCGGGGCTGGGCCTGTTGTTGGGGTTGGGGCCCGCTTTGGGGTTGTGGTGGAGTGCAAAGACCCCATCCCGCTATTGCGAAAGGACTCCGTCCCGCTATCGCGACCAGCCTGAGCCGCCTTCCCATCCCCAAAAGGACTCTGTCCCGCCATTGCAAGCGGTCGAGGGAGAGGCAGGTCGGGACTGGGATACTTTGGAGGATCCCGGTTGGGTTGGCGCGAAGTAAGCCGGCCCTAACCCTTCCTCGGCGAGATCCCTTGGGTTGTCCATGCCATGAACTTTTGCAGCGACAATGTTACAGGCGCTTGTCCTGAGGTGATGGAAGCCCTGTTGGCCCTCAACCGGGGATCCGCCATGCCCTATGGAGGAGACGAATGCACAGCGCAGGTGCAGAGGCTCTTTGCCGAGATCTTTGAGCATGAAGTGGCGGTGTTTCCGGTGGCAACGGGATCTGCTGCCAACGCCTTGGCCCTTTCGGTGCTCACCCCGCCCTACGGGGCGATTTATTGCCATCCCGAGGCCCACATCAATCTGGACGAATGTGGAGCGCCAGAGCTGTTTACAGGTGGGGCCAAGTTGGTGGGGATCCCCGGAGAGCAAGGCCGTATTGACTGGGGCAACTTAAAAGCAGCCCTGGAGCGGGCGGGGTTTGGGGTGGTTCATCACGTGCAGCCTGCCTGCCTCAGCCTGACGCAAGCCACTGAGGCCGGCACCCTCTACTCCTTGGAGCAACTTGGATCCCTGGCGGATTTGGCCCATCACTTTGGCCTTAAGGTGCATATGGATGGGGCCCGCTTTGCCAATGCCCTGGTTAGTTTGGGTTGCACCCCTGCCGAGATGACCTGGAAAGCGGGGGTGGATGTGCTGTCCTTTGGGGCCACCAAAAATGGGGCCTGGGCTGCGGAAGCGGTGGTGTTTTTTCATCCAGATCAGGTGGGCGATTTTGAGTTTCGCCGCAAGCGCAGTGGCCATCTGGTTTCGAAGATGCGCTTTTTGTCTGCCCAATTGCAGGCTTATCTCCAGGATGGGGTGTGGCTGCGCAATGCTCGCCATGCCAACGCGATGGCCCAACGGTTGGCGCAGGGACTGGGATCCCTGCCGGGAGCCAAGTTGGTGTATCCTACCGAGGCCAATGAGGTTTTTATCGAGCTGCCGGAGCCGGTTCTCCAGGCCCTAGAGGGAGCGGGGTTTCGGTTTTACCGCTGGCTGGGGGAAGGTCACCACTTAATCCGCCTGGTGACGGCTTTTAACACTTTGCCCGCAGATGTCGAGCGCTTCTGCCAGGTGGCTCAGCAAGCCAGCCGTTTGCAATAGGCGGACGGAGTCCTTGCAGCTGACCAGGGATCCCCCTTGCCAAGGACATGAGCATCCCAAGGGATCCCTGAAGGCTGTTCATCGGCTGGTCAATCCTTAAAGTGGGTGCTGTCGCGACTGGGCTTTTTCTCCAAGCGAGGCGAGGTAGCAGTCGATCCCGTTTTCTTTGAGTTGTCCTGTAGCAAACCGATCAGCAGGCAGGCCACCCCGAGGTTGATGGCCACATCCGCCACGTTGAATACCGGAAAGCGAATCCAGATCAAATTGAAAAAATCCACCACATAGCCGTTGACGAAGCGGTCGATGCCGTTCCCCACCGCTCCTGCCCACACCAAGCCATAGCCCGCCTGTTCCCAACGGCTCAGGATCCCGCCGCGGATGGCCAGCAGCCCCAATGCCAGCGCTACCCCCAACGAGATCCACTTCAAGAGCTCTGCCGAATCTTCAAACAGGCTCCAAGCAGCGCCGGTATTCTCCACGTAGGTGAGGTGAAACACCCCTGGCCACAGCTCAATCTCTGGCCCCGGCAGCAGCCGTTCTACCGCCCAGCGCTTGGTCGCCTGATCCAAGATTACCCCCAGGATCCCGGCCAGCCAAAAGCCTTTGTTTTTCATGTCGTCTTGGCCTCAATCACGTCCACCGGCAAGAGCGCCCGGATGAGCACTTTTCCCATCCTGACATGCCGCTCTTCTGTCGGCTCATTGCCCAGAAGCTCAAGGGCGGAGCCTTGGATCCAAGGTTGGGCCTGCGGCGGGATCCAACACCGGTGAGTGGCCTCAGAAGCGATTGGCCGCCTCTGGCTTGAGAGGAGCAGCAAGAAAACCGTCCAGCTTAGGCAACTGGACGGGGATCCCCTGGGGGTGGACAGGATTGGCTACCGACCCTGCTGCTCCAGGGAGCGGCGCAATTCACTGGCCATCTGCATAAACTCTTGCGGATTGCCCGCCTTGCCGTAGGAGGAGCGATCTTGAACCTTTTTGCCGCTGCCTTGGCGGGTGCGGGTGCTGAGCAAAGCGCTGGCCATTTCCATGAACTTGGCAGGATTTCCCTCGCTGCTGCCCCGCACGAGAGGGGCGCGTCCGGCACGAGTGACAGCCATAGATACCTCAATTTCAGAAATGAAATGCTTGTTACATTTTCTCACAAGGGATCCGCGATCAACCAGGGCCAGCGTTTCCTTGCTGTTACAGCGACTCCGGCCAATGCTTGGGGATCCTTCTAAGCCGCAAACCTTGCCTGAGGTTGGAAAGAGCCATCAGCGAGTTGAGGTTTTCTCTTGAGTCCAATGATGGGTCAGCCAAATGGGGAGCACCGTCAGGCCGATCACCCCCAGGGCCACCACGCTGATCACCGGGCGCTGCCGAGGCTTGGTGAGCTGGCTGAACACCCAGATCGGCAGGGTTTGCTGCTGGCCAGCGGTGAAGGTGGTGACGATGATTTCATCGAAAGACAGGGCAAACGCCAGCAGGGATCCCGCCAATAGGGCCGAGGCCAGTTCGGGCAGAAGGATGTAGCGAAAAGTTTGCAGGGGGTTGGCCCCCAAATCGGCAGAAGCTTCTAGCTGAGAGCGTCCCATGCGGCGAAACCGCGCCAGCACGTTGTTGTACACCACCACCAGGCAAAAGGTGGCATGGCCGATGACAATCGTCCAAAAGCTGAAGGGGATACCCAGCAAATGGATCGCCGAGCGCAAGGCAATCCCGGAGACAATGCCCGGCAAGGCGATGGGCAGCAACACCAAAAATGAGATCGTCTCGCGGCCAAAAAATCGGCTACGATAGACAGCCGCTGCCGCCAGGGATCCCAGCACCACTGCCACTCCGGTAGCCAGCAAAGCCACCCGCAAAGACAAAAACAAGGCCCGCCAAATATCGGCCCGCCCCCAAGCCACGGCAAACCAATGCCAGGTCAGCCCCGGCAAAGGGAAGCGCAAGGTCGCCTCATCGGGGCTGAAGGCATAAAGGACGATCACCAGCAGAGGAAGATGGAGAAAGAGCAGCACCCCCAGCGAGAACAGGATCCAAAGCCATTGGCCGATGGGAAAAGGGCGAATCGGCATGGATGAGGGAGAATACAGAGCTGGATGGGGAACAGTCTACAGGTAGAGAAATGGTCTGTGAAATAGCCTTGTAGGGAAGCAGCCTTTGGCAAGGACTTTAGATTGCTTGGCCGACTTTGGAGCTCCAGTCGAGCAGAGCATCCCAAACCCAGATTAAACTCGCAGCATGATCGCGTTTTTAAGCGGCCACCTTGTTGCCATCGAATGGGGAGAGCGCAGCAGCCTCACCGTTGAGGTGCAGGGGATCGGCTATCGCGTCAAGGCCCCAGGACGTTTTCTCAAGCAACTGCCCGCAGTGGGGGAGCCCGTCCGGGTGTTCACCCATTTGGTGGTGCGAGAGACCGAGCTGGTGTTGTACGGGTTTGGCTCGCCAGCCGAGCGCGATTTGTTTGTGGAACTCATCAAAGTCTCGGGGGTGGGGCCGGCTTTGGGCTTGGCCCTGCTGAATACCTTCGGCCTGCCGGAGCTGGTGCAGGCGGTGGTGACCGAAAACGTGCGCCTGCTCTCCCTCACGCCGGGGGTAGGCCATAAAACGGCCCAACGGCTGGCCCTGGAGCTGAAAACCAAGCTGGCCCACTGGCGACAGGGGGTGGGAGTTGCGGATCAACCCTTGGCCGGAGGGCCGCCCATGCCCATCCGAGAAGAGGTGGAAATGGCCTTACTGGCCCTGGGCTACAGCACTCAGGAAATTCAGGCTGCCTTGCAAGCTCTGCCCACTCACCCCCGCCCAACGGAAGACTGGCTGCGGGATGCCATCACCTACCTGAGCCAGCAGCCATGAAGCACCGCCGCATTGCCATTCTGGGTGGAACCTTCAACCCTGTACACCACGGCCACTTGATCATGGCAGAACAAGCCCTTTGGCAGTTTGACCTGGATCAGGTGCTGTGGATGCCCGCCGGGGATCCCCCCCACAAGCCTCTGGCCCCTGGTGCCAGCAAAGCCGACCGCCTGGCCATGGTCAAGCTGGCCATTGCCGACCACGAGCGCTTCGCCTGCTCAGAGCTGGAGATCTGCCGTCCGGGGCGCTCCTACACCATCGAGACGCTGCGCACCCTCATCCAGGAGCAACCCAATACCCAGTGGTACTGGATCATCGGCGTGGATGCTCTGCGGGATCTGCCCCAGTGGTATCAAGCGGAAGAACTGGCCCGCCTCTGCCATTGGATTGTTGCCCCACGGGTGGATGCCGGCGATGCTGCCCAGGTGTTGCAGGCGGTAGCCGAAAAGTTGCCCATCCAAGCCCAAATCCTGGAAGCCCCTACCCTGACGCTCTCTTCCACTTACCTAAGGCAGCAAATCCAAAAGGGAAGGTCTATCCGCTACCTGGTGCCCCCTGCCGTGGAGCACTACATCCGTCAGCACCGCCTCTATCTGCAGCCCTAGTTTCCAATTTCTTCCAATTTCTAGGGATCCCCCCGAAGGGGGAACCTGAACCTGGTTATGGAAAGTTAGTTGATAGATCAGGTACAGTTTCCAATTTCTAGGGATCCCCCCGAAGGGGGAACGCCTTAGACTTACGAGCTACGTTCTTCTTCACGGCTTTATTAGTTTCCAATTTCTAGGGATCCCCCCGAAGGGGGAACAACAAGCGAGTGGAACGGTACTACGCAGTCTACTAGTTTCCAATTTCTAGGGATCCCCCCGAAGGGGGAACTTCAACAAACAGGTTCGCAAGAACCTGGGCCGCAATGTTTCCAATTTCTAGGGATCCCCCCGAAGGGGGAACACCCAAGTTATACCGGGGAAGGCGTTGAAGTCATCGTTTCCAATTTCTAGGGATCCCCCCGAAGGGGGAACTCTGGTTAGTAACAGCATTCGGGAGTCCTACGAATGGTTTCCAATTTCTAGGGATCCCCCCGAAGGGGGAACTAGAGGTTGAAAAGGATGAGGTCAAACCCATCCCTGCCCTGGTTTCCAATTTCTAGGGATCCCCCCGAAGGGGGAACATCTGTCGCATGTTCCGTACCAGCACCGGATGCTGGTCGAGTTTCCAATTTCTAGGGATCCCCCCGAAGGGGGAACTTTAGAGGCAGGTTTCAGTCATTCACTGCCTTTAGGAGGGTTTCCAATTTCTAGGGATCCCCCCGAAGGGGGAACGACAGGGCAGAATCCCATTTTGTATATTAGTTGGACAGTTTCCAATTTCTAGGGATCCCCCCGAAGGGGGAACCCAAAGGGATGCTGTGGTACTGGCAAACCTGGAACGGTGTTTCCAATTTCTAGGGATCCCCCCGAAGGGGGAACCTGAGGTAGACCCAAATGACGAGTCTAACTTCGACTGTTTCCAATTTCTAGGGATCCCCCCGAAGGGGGAACATCTTCTCTGATACAGTGTCCGGCACACGCCAACGGTCCGTTTCCAATTTCTAGGGATCCCCCCGAAGGGGGAACTTTCTTCAGAGGAGTATTGAAACAACTTAAGAATGTTTCCAATTTCTAGGGATCCCCCCGAAGGGGGAACGTTGGTGTTGATCTTGGATTAAAGACTTTAGCTACAGTTTCCAATTTCTAGGGATCCCCCCGAAGGGGGAACCCTTCGGTACTACCCTGGGCTTGCGCCCGATCCAGCCGTTTCCAATTTCTAGGGATCCCCCCGAAGGGGGAACCCTAAAGGCAGGGAATACACGAACCTGCCTTTCAAAAAGTTTCCAATTTCTAGGGATCCCCCCGAAGGGGGAACTCCACCCCTATTAAACCCAAGCAGGGCAAGGAATGCAAGACCCATTTGCGAGGGATCCGGAAAAAAGTCGGCAAAAAGAGCTGCGGCGAGGGGGTTTTGGGGCTGGAAAGCCTTGTGGCGCAAGGCATCGAGGGATCCGACGAAAGAATCGGCCTTTGCGGCTTTTGGCGGATCGCTCGCGGAGGCGTTGATACCGTTTGGGTGTTGTCTTGGAAACAAGGGTGAGTACCCGAGCCTCAACCGGAGTTTGCGGGGCTTGGCGATTGCCCAAGGCGTGCCCCCTAGCCGCGGGTGTAGCCGGCTGGGGGATGAAAGCAGATACGATGTTTTCAACTTTTCACAGTCGGAGAAATCTCATGAAAAAGTGGATTGCCTCGGCTACAACCCTGCTCTGCTGTGTGCTTGTCCTGGTTCTGTTTTGGCCCCACGTTACCTCTGCCCAGAGGCAGACCCTCAATCTCTACATCTGGTCAGAATACATCGATCCCGACATCCTCACTGCCTTTGAAAAAGCCACCAACAGCCGCGTGGTGGTCAGCGTGTACGAATCCAACGAAGACATGGTGGCCAAACTGCGGGGGGGTGGCACCAGTCAGTACGACATTGTTGTTCCTACCGACTACATCGTGCCCAACATGTTGGAGCTGGGGCTGCTGCAGCCTCTCAACAAAGAATTGATCCCCAACCTGAGCAACCTGGGCGAAAAATTTGTCGGCCTGCCCTTCGACCCAGAAAACACCTACACCGCCGCCTATCAGTGGGGCACCACCGGCATTGGCTACCGCAAAGACCGCCTGCCCGAAAACTTTGAACGCTCTTGGGGACTGATTTTCGACCCGCAGCAGCAGTATGGCCCCTTTGTGATGATCGATGAGATGCGATCCATGATCGGTGCCGCTGCCGTTTACCTGGGCTTCGATATGAATACCACCGTTCGCTCAGAGCTGCAGCAGATCCAGCAGCTTTTGATCGACACCAAGCGCCGCAGTGCCGGCTTAATCGGGGGCGTGGGGGGTAAAAACCAACTGGTTTCTGGAACGGCCAATGTAGCCATCGTCTACAGCGGCGATGCCCTGCAAGCTGCCGAAGAAAACCCCAACATCGGCTATTTTGTCCCCCGCGAGGGTGCCCACATTTGGCTGGATGTAATGGCCATTCCCGCCCAGGCCCCCAACCCCGAGCTGGCCAATCGCTTCATCAATTTCATCCTGGATGCTGAAGTCGGCGCTCAACTGAGCAACCACAACCGCTTCGCCACCCCCAACGCTGCAGCTCTGCCCATGATCAACCCAGAAGATCGGCAAAACCCGGCCATCTACCCCGACGAAGAGGCCCTGGCCAAACTCACCTACCTTAAAGTGCTGTCAGGGGAAGAGCTGCGCCTCATCGACGCCCTCTGGACAGCGGTGAAAAGCAGCTAGGGATCCCTTTCCTCTCAGCTACCGCCTCAGTGGGGCAGAAGCGAGCAGGCTAGAATGAGCGGATCCCCTACGCCATCGACCGCTACGTGAGAGAGACCCAGCGCCTGTTTGGAGTGGTGGAACAAGCCTTGATGGAGTCGGAGTACCTGGCGGGCGACTACTCCATCGCCGATATTACCAGCTTCCCCTGGATGCGGGGCTATGAGCGGCAAGGGTTGGACATCGAGCCATTTCCCAATCTCAAACGCTGGTTGGCAGCCATCGAAGCCCGTCCCGCCGTGCAGAAGGGCTTGCAACTGCTGGCAGAGGTACGCCGTTCCCTCGAGCAGCTCCTCAGTGACGAGGAACACGGGATCCTGTTTGGCGACCGGCAATACCAAAGGTGCTGATGCCAGAGGAAAGGGACAATCTTGTTAGCTCTCGACATAAAACTTGACACTTTTTAATATCTGAGCCACATTAAAGATGTCACCTGTTGATGGAGCTAGAACCATGGAAAACCAAGAAGCTAAGTTTGGCTTTACCACCTTCGCCGAAAAATGGAATGGCCGTTTGGCAATGTTGGGCTTTGTGATCGGCGTTGCGACCGAGTTGCTGACCGGCCAAGGGATCCTCTCTCAAATCGGCCTGATGTAATCCCGGTGGGCCTAGGACACTGCTGTAGATCCTTGCTTGCCTGGCTGTAGTTTCCACCCTCTGTAAAGCAGCCAGGCTTTTGCATTGCCCTCGATTCTGGATTTAGGTCTGAATGAATCCAAATGGAAGTGGAAGCGAAATGCAGGCTGTTAAGTCCAGCTTCCACTGCCTTGCTTCTGCCGCTGACTCTCCTCTTCCACTGGGAGAGGGGCGGGGAGTGAAAGCTAGCAGCGCAGAAGGCTTGGGATCCCTAGGAATCTACTCTTCCAAATCCTGCAAGTACTGGCGGATATCGGCCAAGATGCGTTCTAGGTCTTCTGGGGCCTGGAGAGCGCGTGCCCATTCTAGGTCATGACCACCTTGGGATCCCTGCTGGGCCAGCGCTACCCCCAAGTGCTCCAGCTCGCGAACCACTTGGCAAAAAGCGTTGGCTCCCACATTGGAGCTGGCTCCTTTGAGGCGATGGGCGATCCGCCGCATTCTTTCTGCGTCGTAACCGGCAATGGCTTGGCGCAGTTGCGGAAGCTGGTCTTCACAATCTTGGATGAACACCTGCAATAGCTCTCGCTGAAACCCGCGATCCCCGCCGGAAACCTGATCCAGATAGGCAGAGTCGATGGGGTAGGGCTGGGTGGGAGAAGAGGGATCCCGGCTCTCGGCGGGGGAAGCTGGAGAGGCTGCTTTAGAAGCGGATCCATTGGAGGATCCTGCTGCAGACTGGGCAATCACCTGGCTCCAGTGGTTGAGCACCCTTTCCAAATCTTCCTTCAGCACCGGCTTGCTGAGATAGTCATCCATGCCTGCCTGCAGGCAGCGCTCCCTATCCTCCTGCATGGCGTTAGCCGTGATGGCGATGATGACGGCGCGACGGCGGGATCCCTTCTCCAGTCTTTCCTGCTGGCGGATACGGCGGGTGGCCTCGTAGCCATCCATCACCGGCATCTGACAATCCATGAGAATAAGGTCATATCTGACCTGCTGCAGGAGATCCAATACCTCCTGACCGTTGGCCACCACATCGGCCTTGTAGCCCAAACTCTCGAGCTGGCGCAAAGCCACCTTTTGGTTGACGGGGTTATCCTCTGCCAGCAAAATGCGCAGGGACTGCTGGGGTCGGTCGGCCATAGGCGTCGTCTGAGAGAGAGGGGGGCCAATGCCCAAAAGAGAGGTGGAGAGGCCAGAAGATTTCCCCAGGGCGATGGCCAACGCCTCCTGAAGGCGGCTTTGTTTTACCGGCTTAACCAAGTAGGCGGCAAAGCCGATTTCGGCAGCGCGGCGGGAGTGCTCCCCCAGTCCCAGGGAGGTCATCATCACCAGTTGCGTCTCGGCCAGTTGCGGATCTGCCTTGATCCAGCGGCCCAAGGTCTCCCCATCCACCTCCGGCATTTGCATATCTAAAATGGCCAGGGGGAAGGGTCTGCCTTCCCGAACGGCTTGGCGTAGCTTGTCCATGGCCTGATAGGCATTTTCGGCCTCTTCCACCACCATTCCCCAAGCCGTGGCCTGGCAGCGCAGGATCTTGCGATTGGTGGCATTGTCGTCCACCACCAACAGCCGCTTGCCCTGCAAATCCACCGGGACACGAGCAGAAGGCTGGGCAAGCTGCTGGACGTAGGGCTGCCGCTCCAGAGTCAGCTCAACGCTGAAGGTGCTGCCCTGTCCCTCTTGGCTGTGCAACGAGATGGTTCCCCCCATCAGTTCTGTCAGTTGTTTGCAGATGGCCAAGCCCAGTCCCGTACCTCCGTATTTGCGGGTAGTAGAGGCATCCACCTGGCTAAACGGTTGAAACAGCTTGCTCTGCGCCGCCGCCGGGATCCCGATTCCGGTATCTCTCACCGAGAGCTTGAGGTGGGCATGGGTAGCGGTTTCTTGCAGCACCTCTGCTTGGATCACCACCTCTCCTCGGTGGGTGAACTTAATGGCGTTGCTCACCAAGTTGTTGAGGATTTGCCGCAGACGCGAAGCATCTCCCCGCAGGTAGCGCGGCACTTCCGGTGGCATGAGCACCGCCAGCTCCAATCCCTTGGCGTGGGCAGTGGGGGCAAACAGATCCGCCACCTCCTCCAGACACGAGCGGAGATCGAAATCCAGGATCTCCAGCTCCATTTCCCCGACCTCCAATTTGGAGAAGTCCAGGATGTCGTTGATGAGGGTGAGCAGCGCATCGCCGCTGACGCGGATGGTCTCTACAAAGTCCCGCTGTTCTGCATTGAGGGGGGTCTCCAGCAGCAGGCCCGTCATCCCCAACACCGCGTTCATGGGGGTGCGGATCTCGTGGCTCATGGTGGCTAAGAAGCTGCTTTTGGCCTGTGCAGCCTGCTCTGCTGCTTTGCGGGCTTGTTCCAGCTCGAGGCCGCGCTTTCTCTCCCGCTCCAAAAGGGCTGCCTGGGTGAGGGCAATGCCAATTTGGTTGGCCAACTGCGACAGCAGCTCCATCTCAAACGGCTGCCACTGACGCGGGCCAGAGCACTGGTGGGCCAGCAACAACCCCCACAACTGCTGCTCCAAAAACAGCGGCACCACCAAGTTGGCCCTGACCTGCATTTTTTGCAGCAGCTCTAGGTAACAAGGCTCCAGTCCTTCACTTTCCACATCGCTAACAACGCGAACGCGGCCCTGGCTGTAGAGCTGGGCGTACTTTTCCTGAAAACAGGGATCCTCGATCACCTCTCCCATCAAGGAGGGGATCCCCGGCTGAGTTTTCTCGTTGGAGATGATCCCAGAACCATCCGGCTGGAAGCGGTAGACCAAGACTCGGTCGGCTTTGAGCAGGGCTTGGATTTCTGTTACCGCCGTCTCTAGGATCTCGGCGATATCCAAAGATTCGCGGATCTTCAAGCTGAGATTGGCTAGCAACTGAGCCCGGCGGTTTTGCCGCTCCAATTCTTCTGCCGCTTTCTTCTGCTCGGTAATGTTGCGGAAGATGCCCCGCGTAGCCACCATTACCCCATCTTCAAAGCGGCAGTTGACATTGCCCTCCACCCAAACGGTTTCACCGCTGGCCGTGAGGAAAGCTGTCTCTACTCTCTCTACTTTCTCCCCCGATAGAAGCTTCTGGAAAAGAGCCTGGCAGTGCTCTCGGCAGTCGGGATGGAGAATGTCGAAGAGGGTCATTTGATAAACTTGAGCTTCGTCATAGCCCAAGGTCTCTTTCCAAGCGCGGTTGACATATAAAAAGTGCCCTTCAGCATCCACGCTCTGGATGAGGTCGCTGGCATTTTCAAAGAGATCCCGGTAGCGCTCTTCGCTTTCTTTCAAGGCCAGCTCCGCCAGCTTGCGGTCGGTGATGTCGATGCCGGTGCCCATGACAAACTCCACCTCGCCGGCAGCGTTGATTAGGGCGGTGTTAGACCAAGAAATAAGCCGCAGTGCCCCCTGCTTGCTGCGCCAAAAATTCTCATGGCGATTCAAAAAGAGGGAATGATTGCCCTTGAGCTGTTCAAAAGCTTGCTTTACACCAGGCACATCTTCCGGTGGGATCAAACCTAAGTCCCATAGCAGCCGGTTCTTAACTTCTGCCAGCGAGTAGCCAGAAAGCTGCTCGGCAGCGCGGTTGAAGCGCAAAATGTGTCCCTCAGGATCCAGAACCACCACCAGCGCCCCTGCTGTATCAATAACCGCGTTGGTAAAATCCCGCTCTTGCTTGAGGGATCGTTCTGCCTCTTCTCGCTCGGCAGTCTCCCGGCGGATGAGGAAGTAAACCGAGGCCAAAACCAGGTAAGTAAAAATGAGCCCGCCAAAAGCAATGAGATTGGTTCTAACCCAGGCAAACTGAAGTTCCTGGCTGCGTTGCTGCAGAAGGCGATTTTCCTCCTGCTGGAGCACCCGAATCAACTCGGCAATTTGCTCCACCAACCTTGGCCCTTCGCTGCTTTCCAGGGCTTCCTGGGTGGCGAGTAGCCCCTCTTGCTCCCTCAGCCGGATTAAGTCTTGGATGACTCGTAGCCGTTGCTCCAGCAGCAGCTCTAGGCGCTTCAGACGCTCCTGTTGCAGGGGGTTGTCGACAGTCAGTTCCTGCAGCAGGCGCAGACGGGTAGAGATTGCTTCAAGGCTGTCTTGGTACTCACCGAGGTAGCGAGGATTATCGGTCAGAAGATAGCCACGTTTACCGGCTTCGGCGGCGCGGGTTTCCGCCAGCAATCCTTCCAAGTTTTGGATCACTTTTAGAGTGTGGGCCACTCGTTCTGTAAGCTGCGGCAGTTGAGAGGCATTCCGCTGAGCTGAGTAGGTGATCCCGCCCAAAAGCAAGGCAGCCAGGCCAAAACCGGCGGTAACTTTGAGGAGAAAGCGGTTTTTGCGGGCAGGTTTAGTATCCCCCGACTTAGGCAGCAAAGGCGTCCGAGCCAGTTCCCTCAAGCTACGGCGCAGCTCCAACTGAGCTACTACCTGATGGGCCAGAGCCTTGAGCTGCTCCAATTGCTCCGGGCTAAGCTGCCGAGGCTGATAATCGATAACGCAAAGCGTGCCTAAGGCTTGCCCTTCTGGAGTTACCAGAGGGATGCCAGCATAGAAGCGGATGTGGGGCTCTTGCGTAACAAACGGGTTATCGGCAAAGCGCGGATCCTGGGTAGCATCGGGCACCACCAGCGGCTCTTTAGGCGACAAGATGGCGTGGGCGCAGAAGGCCACATCCCGTGGGGTCTCCTGCACATCGACGCCGAATTTGGCTTTAAACCACTGGCGGTGTTCGTCGATAAGGCTGACCAGAGCAATGGGCGTGCCGCAGATGTAGGCGGCAAGGCGGACGATCTCGTCAAAGCTGTTCTCAGGAGCGGTGTCCAAAATCTGATACTGCCGCAGGGCAGCCAGCCGTTGCTCCTCATTGGGGGGGAGGGGGGCCTTAGGCATAGGTCAAACTAAGCGGAGAGGAAGGGTTCCGATCCCCCGATCTCGGAGGTCGATAGTCTCAAGGTAAAAGAGGTAACCCCAGCATAACTTCCAAGCCTCTCCACCGGAAGCTACAGGGATCCGATCCCCAAACCAGCTTCCCGTTGGTTCAGCTCGCTACATTTTCACCACGCCTGCGTCAGCTACTCTAGCTCCTGCAAACGAGCCAAAATAAGGGTCTGAGCCGTGGCCCGTCCAGAGCCGCCGCGGGCAGAAGGGAAAAAAAAGACTTACCGGATCCCAGTTTCAGTATTTATACTGATGTCAAAGATGAGAAAGCTCAATAAGCTTCCTCTAATGCATTTGGTTTCACTTACCCTATAAATAATCAAATCCTAACATTTTTAAGCAAGCTTCGAGTTGAAATTTCTCAACGGAAGACTTACTATAGAGCGACGAGCTTTGTAAAGGGGGAACACTCTCAGTCATGCAAAAACTCCAAGACAGTTTGGTAAAAGCTCTGAGCATCGATGGAGCACTGGGGGTAGCGCTGGGGGACTGGAAAACTGGGATGTGCTTGGGATATAAGGGCACCAACAGCCCCGCTTTCCCAGAAGCTAACTTGGAGCTGGCAATCGCCGGAAACACAGAAGTGATTCGCGCTAAGATGCGAGTCGCGGAGTCACTTAAGTTCACCGACAGAATTGAAGAGATTTTAATCATCCTGGAAACTCAGTACCATCTAATGCGTATGCTTAAAACCATAAACGGCCTATTTTTCTACCTAGCCTTAGACCGAGAAAAAGGGAACTTAGCTCTTGCCCGCATTAAACTCAGTCAAATTGAGAGCGAATTGACCCTCTAAGGGCAACTTGAAAGAGATGAAGCATCACGGCGAGCAGGGAGTCTAATTTGGCCGTGGAGCTACACCCCCAATACTTATCCTTGGCCGACAGGGCATGTCGGCATAGCTTAACCTAAGTGTTGAAGGAAAGAGAGTGCGGAACCGGGGACTTGAACCCCGATGGCATTGCTGCCACTAGAACCTGAATCTAGCGCGTCTACCATTCCGCCAGTTCCGCGGCGATCTACAAGTGTGCCCAAAGCAGGGGATCCCTGTCAAGGCTGGCAAAAGGGATCCCTTGCCGGCGGCTCTATCTGTGCTAAGCTCTGCTGCGCACAAGATTAAAGCCGATAACGCTGACCTTGGCCGACTTTACCTTTACTTGTGAGGGCACTTGCCCCCATACCCAAGCGCGGGCAGGATACTTCGTCACCCCCCACGGTGGGATCCCTACTCCTTGTTTTATGCCGGTGGGAACTTTGGCCAACGTGAAAACCCTCACCCCGGCCCAGCTCAAGGAAACGGGCGCCCATATTATTCTCAGCAACACCTATCACCTGCACCTACAGCCCGGCGAGGACATCATTCAAGCAGCAGGGGGGCTGCACCGCTTTATGGGCTGGTCGGGCCCCATCCTCACCGATTCAGGCGGCTTTCAGGTCTTTAGCCTTAGCGCCATTCGCCAAATCAACGAGGAGGGAGTGACGTTCCGCTCTCCTCTCGATGGCCGCATCATTCACTTCACCCCAGAGCTATCCATCCAGATTCAAAATGCCTTGGGTGCCGATGTGATCATGGCCTTCGACGAGTGCCCGCCCTACCCTGCCAGCCCTGAGGAAGTGGAAGCAGCGGTGCGGCGAACCACCCAGTGGCTGAAACGGTGCGTGAAAGCCCATCGCCGCTCAGATCAGGCTTTGTTTGGCATTGTGCAGGGGGGAGTTTACCCTGAGCTGCGCCGGCGGGCGGTGGAAGAGGTCTGTCGGTTGGATCTGCCGGGCTATGCCATTGGCGGGGTGAGTGTGGGGGAGCCGGTCGAGTTTATGCACGCCGTTGTGCGGCAAACAGCCCCTCTACTGCCGGCAGATCGCCCCCGTTATCTCATGGGGGTGGGCACCTATGCAGAGATGCGGGCCGCCGTGGCCGCCGGAGTGGATTTGTTTGACTGCGTGATCCCCACCCGCTATGCCCGCCATGGCACGGTGATCAGCCGCGGCCAACGCTGGAACATCAAAAATGCCGAGCACCGCCGCAGCCTGGATCCCATCGATCCCGACTGTCCCTGCTACACCTGCCGCCACTTCAGCCGCGCCTACTTGTGCCACCTCATCCGCGCGCAAGAGATCCTGGGCTACACTCTGCTTTCTATCCACAACATCACTGAGCTAGTGCGCTACATGCAGAAAATGCGCCAGGCCATCCTGGAAGGTAAGTTTCACGAAAATTGGGATCCCTGGAGCTAAGCCGGCCGGGAGATTTGTCTGGAAGCATCTGATCCATTTTGGTAGAATAAGTACATGGGATAGTACGTGCATTTAAGCTATCCCATGTAGCCGCAGGAAGGAGTCAGATCATGGCTATCCGAACCCTCAGCAGCGTGATTGAACAGCACATCGCCGGCCTTCCGGGCTTGATTGCTGTTTTGATAGGGCGGGCCACTGATGGTGCTACAGTAGCCAAAGTAACCTACGTCAGCGATTCCCAAGAGGAGCAAGCCCTAGAACGTTTGGGCACCTACGCCGGCGACCTAGTCCAAGCCAACAGTCGTCTATGCCAGCTTGTCAGCTCTGACCAAGAGGCGGACTACCTTTTGGCCGGCACTTCGGCGTTGCGGGTTGTCATCAAAGCGTTTCCCAAAAGCCCCTACTTTGTGTTACTCCTGACCCGTTCCATCACCGACCTCAGAGCCATTTCAGAGCGCATCAAAGCCATTCTGATTGACGGAAAGCCGCTACTGCCCCCTGTGCAGGACAGCACCATGTCTTTGGCTCAGGCTCTGATGGACTATGCCAAGCGCTACGCTCCGGATCCCAACTTTGTGGCCCTGCGTCTGTCTTTGAAAACGGGCCTAGACCGCAACCGTCTCGAAAAGGGCACCCTGACCCGGCAGGAGCTGCGCATTCTTTACAAAGCGGTAGCAGATCTTTTGGGCCGAGAGCGTCTGCCTATTGCCATGCCGGCCTGAGTAGTTCAAAATAGCTAGCAAGCTTTGTCCAGGGGTAGCTGCTACACGTGGAAGGCTTTTTTAGGTTTACTTTAAGTTTATTTGCTCGCGCTTAAACCCTTTCATCTCGACTGCGACCGCAGGCTCGTCTCTTGAAGGCTGAGTTTGGGGGACGGGCAATCTCTTGCAATCTCAATCTCTATCTGGAGGCAAACTGGTGACCATACGTACCCTTATCAGTGTGGTTGAGCAGCACATTGCCGGTCTTCCGGGCTTGATCGCAGCTTTGGTGGGGCGAGTAACCGATGGCGTTGCAGTGGCTAGGGTTGCGTACACCAACGATGTGCAGGAAGAGATCTCCCTGGAACAGTTGGGCAACTACGCGGCTGACTTGATACAGGCCAACAATCGCCTCTGCCAGTCGGCAAGCCCTGACCAAGAGGCGGACTACCTTTTGGCCGGCACGTCGGGGTTGCGGGTTGTCATCAAAGCATTTCCCAAAAGCCCCTACTTTGTTTTATTTCTAACTCGCTCTCACACTGACCTCAAGGCAATTTCAGAGCGTGTCAAAGCCATCCTCATCGACGGAAAGCCTCTGTTACCCCCCGTTCAGGACACCACCACATCCACTACTCAGGCTTTGGTGAGCTATGCCAGGCGCTACGCTCCGGATCCCAACTTTGTGGCCATGCGCCTGTCTTTGAAAACGGGCCTAGACCGCAACCGCCTTGAAAAAGGCACCCTGACCCGGCAGGAGCTGCGCATTCTCTACAAAGCAGTGGCCGATCTTTTGGGCCGAGAGCGGCTGCCTATTGCCATGCCGGTTTGAGTAGTCGAGAATAGCTGGCGAGGTTTGTCTGAGGGCAGTTGCTGCGCTTGTGGGATCCCCTATTGTTTATCTGAGTTCACTTGCCTATGCTTGAGCATCTACATCTCGACCGCGACCGTAAGCTCATCTCCCTGTTTGGAGAGCCGGTTATCTTCCACTGCCATCACTACAACCTATTCCTGCAGCAGACTATTGAAGATCCCGACTGGATCGATGGAGTGGGAATTCTGCGCACCGCAGCCCAGGAGATCTTTTACAGTCTTCTGTACGGAGCTTTCAAGGCTCTTGGCATTCAGGAGACCCAAGAGCGCCTGGCAGTGGCAGCTCAGATCTTCAGTTTTTTAGGATTTGGGCGGCTGGCGTTTGAGGTGACACCTTCAGGCGGGGAAGTGCAGCTGACCCATTCTCACTACGCAGAAGGTTGGCTGAGCAAGTACGGGGATCAGGTCAACCGCACACGTCCCATTGACCACTTGGCGGTGGGCTATGTGGCGGCAGCTCTGGATGCCACGTTTGGCGAGCTGGGAAGCTACGGGGCAGAAGAAACGGAGTGTATGGCCGTTACGCGCAAGGATCACTGCGTGATCCAGGCCACTCGGCTGCCGCGGCCCCAGTTGTTGACTCCCAGTCCAGGGATGGGCAAGTTGATCGAGCAGCCGCTCCGGTTCCCCCGGCCCACAACAGCAGTGGACTACGATGCGGTCAACGAAGCTCTGTGGGGCTTGCCTTTGGCCGGAGATGAGCGGGGGCAAATTCGCGCGTTTAACGTGTTGCTAACGCGCATGCCTGCCAACTACTACAACCGCATTCAATATCGCTTTTTACAGGAGCTGAAGGCGGTGCAGGCTGAGCTGATGGGGGTGGGGGAAGCTCTTATCCGCGAGTCGGGGCATGTTTGTGTCTTCTACACCTTCGGCAACATCATGGAATCGGTGGAGTGGGAAACCCTGGTGGGGCCGATGCTGGAGAAGGACACGGACTGGATCCACGGCGGCTATGCGGTGGCCAGCAGCCTGGGGTGGGGTCGCTGGCAGGCTTTGGAGGTGGTGAGTGGCCAGTCTTGCCGGGTGGCCATTGATGGCAACTACGAAGCCAACTACTTTTTGGCTTCCTACCCACGGGCAGAGGATCCCGCCTGCTATTTTGCTCAAGGGGCGGTGCCGGCGATGATGAATCTGGTCTACAACGGCAACATCCAGCAGAAGCCGGTTTTGGATCAAGTCTTCTACAACCGCCTCTTCCAGCGGGGTGGGCTCTTCCACGGCCAGGAGACCAAGGCCAGAGAGAAGGGGGATCCCTGGTGCGAGTTCTACGCCGCTCGCGTCAGCGGGACGGAGTCCTTGCGGATGTAGGGATCCATGCAGGTGCGTATCCTCAGGCGGCGGGAGTGTGGAGCGGGGTGGGCCACCGACCTGCTGCTGCCACGTTGCCTTGTCTGGTCAGAGGTAGAGGCTCTGGCCCAGGAATGGGGAGCCGCTTGTCGCTGTTTTCAAGGGCAACTGGTGTGGCTGGATCTGCCCTCAGGCCGGATTACGGCTTCACTGCGGGTGCCCCGCCTAACGTTGCGACTCCACGATGCCAACGCTGAGGCGCAGATCTTAAATCGTTTGCAGCAGTTGGCCAAGTCTTCTGGTTCCCAGACAGAGGGAAGTTAAGGGCAAAACGAGAAGTTTAGCTTGGCACCGACATTTTGCGGCAGACTATCGACCAATGCAGGATCGACTTTCCAGGAGTGCCATGCGCCCACCAAGTTCGAGCCTGCTGAGGAACTGGGAGCCGCGTTCATACTCGCTCATAGTCATAATGTATGCAGCATGCATGCAGCTCGGTACCTACCTTGCCATAGCAAAGAGAGCGCTCCATTCTTGGTTGGGCACACCCGGCTTGGCGATGATCTCAAGGATGCGATTTTGGGCGGCGGGCTGGAATAAACTTTCGACGGCCACTTGGGCTACCTTCGTGCGGGGGATGCTGCCGTCAAAGAGGGTATCCGCCTTGGACAGGACAATACCATCGTCGTTGTCTTGGTTTTTTAGGCCCCCCGGTCGAACGATGGTGTAGGTGAGGCCGCTTTTTTGCAGGTATTCTTCTGCGCGTTTTTTCCACACCAAAATCAGCCAAAACAAGTTGAGGGGATGGAACAGCTGGGAAACACACAGGGAAGAGATTAAAACAAAGTGTTGGATCCCTTTGGCTTTGGCCACATCTACCAGGTTCTTGGTGCCTTCATAATCCACTCGGTAGGGCTGAAAGGGATCCCAACTGGGCCTGGCCCCGGTGGCACAGAGCACCACTGTGCATCCTTCCATGCCCGTCTCCAGCGTGGCCGGATCCAGCACATCCCCCACCACCACTTCCGCTTCGGGGGGCAAAACCCGAGCGGCCAGCTCGCGGCTGCGCACCAGCGCCCGCACTCGGATGCCGCGGCCCACCAACTCTTTGACAATGCGGCGTCCGGTTTCTCCTGTAGCCCCTGCAACAAAAGCCTGCATAAGTTTCTCCTGCAAAGCTGCCTATACCCGGCGTAGCTATTCGAGGATTTGCGGTGGCCCCATCTGCCATTATCTTCCCAAAATCGGCCTCAGGTTCCATTCTTTCCATGACAGGATGGTAGGGATCCTGCGCCCCAGTTCACCCAGTTCATCAGATGGTTGCCCAAGCTGCTCCTACCGCCTACGAGGCCCAAACCCAAGCTCTTGCCCAATCTCTGTTCGCCTCTCTTTCGGGAGAGAAGAGATCCCTGCTGGCCCAGTGGCGGGATCAACTGCGCTGGGAGGACAAGCTGCTGGCCTGGGCGATGGAGAACCCCCACCTGCGCACCCAGTTGTTCCGCTTGATCGATGTCTTGCCCAGCTTGAAAAGCAAGGCTGAGGTGGCCCGCCATTTGCAGGAGTATCTTTCAGATCCGGCGGTGGAATTGCCGGGAATGCTGAAGAGCCTGCTCAACTTCGCAGACCCCGACTCCCTGCCAGGACAATTGGCTGCCACCACCCTAACCGCTGCCGTGGAAGCCTTGGCCCGTCGATACATTGCCGGAGAAACTCTACAGCAAGTCAGCAAAACTCTGGAAGCTTTGCACCGGCAGGGTATGGCTTTCACCCTGGATTTGCTGGGGGAAGCCGTCATCACCGAAGCGGAAGCCCAATCCTATCTGGATCGCTATCTGCAGGTGATGGAGCATTTGGCAAAGATGGTCAAAACCTGGCCACAACCGCAGCCGGTGCCGCAAGTGTCGGTGAAGCTGACAGCCTTCTATTCCCAGTTCGATCCCATCGATCCCCTGGGGGCCAAAGCCAAAGTGGGGGAACGGATTCGCATCCTGTTGCGCCGGGCAGAAGCTCTGGGAGTCGGGATCCATTTCGACATGGAGCAGTACCGCTACAAATCCCTCACCCTGGCCATTTTGCAGGAGCTGCTGCTGGAGCCGGAGTTCAAAAGCCGCACCGACGTTGGCCTGACGCTGCAGGCCTACCTGCGGGATAGCTACACCGATCTGCAAAACCTGATCGCCTGGGCCAAGGAGCGGGGATCCCCGGTGACGGTGCGCTTGGTCAAGGGGGCCTACTGGGATCAAGAGACCATCCTGGCGGCGCAAAAGCACTGGCCACAGCCGGTTTACAACAGCAAGTCTGCTACCGACGCCAACTTCGAGCGCATGACCCAGCTTTTGTTGGAGCACCACACCCATCTCCACGCCGCCATCGCCAGCCACAATGTGCGCTCTCAGGCCAAAGCCATCGCCATTGCCCAAGCCCTGGAGGTGCCCCAGTCTGCTTTTGAACTGCAGGTGCTCTATGGCATGGCCGATCCCCTGGCCAAGGCCCTGGTGCAGAAGGGACAGCGGGTGCGGGTGTACTGCCCCTACGGGGAGCTGCTGCCGGGTATGGCCTACCTGATCCGGCGCTTGCTGGAAAACACCGCCAACACCTCTTTTCTGCGGCAAAGCGTTCAGGGCTACAACCCCGAGCAACTGTTGGCCCCGCCGGTCTTGGACGAGGGATCCGTTTTCCAGGCTCCTTCTCTCTCGTTTGCCGCCGCTCCCGATACGGATTTCAGCCAGCCCCAGCAGCGGGATCCCTTTTTTCAGGCATTGGACGAGATCCGACCTCAACTGGGTCAGAGGGTTCAGCCCTGGATTGCCGGAGAATATCGCCCCACCCAACAAGCGATGCTCTCCCTCAACCCTGCGGATCCTGAACAGGTGGTGGCGGAAATTGGGTTGACCGAGCCGGAACAGGTGGAGCAAGCCTTGGCAGCGGCCCAAGCCAGCTTCCCCAGCTGGAGGCGCACCCCCGTTGCCGTGAGGGCGGGGATCCTGCGGCGGGTGGCGGAGCAAATCGAAGCCCAGCGGGCGGAGCTGGCTGCCTGGATGGTGCTGGAGGTGGGCAAGCCCATTGCCCAGGCCGATGGGGAAGTTTCCGAGGCCATCGATTTTTGCCGCTACTACGCCCAACAGATGGAGGCTCTGGAGCGGGGACGGGAGTGCAACCTGCCCGGCGAAACCAACCATTACCACTACCAGCCCCGCGGTGTGGCGGTGGTGATCGCCCCCTGGAACTTCCCCCTCTCCATCCCCTGTGGCATGACAGCGGCGGCTTTGGTGGCCGGAAACTGCGTGCTCCTCAAACCGGCGGAGCAATCTTCGCTGATCGCCGCCAAACTGGCGGAGTTTATCCTCAAGGCCCTTGCCGAAGCTGGGATCCCGAAGGGTGTCTTTCAATTCCTGCCGGGGGTGGGCGAGGCCATTGGCCCCCTGTTGGTTCAAGACCGGCGGGTGCACCTGATTGCCTTCACCGGATCCCAGGCAGTGGGTTGCCAGATCCTCGCCCAAGCCGCGCAACTGCAGCCGGGCCAGCACCACATCAAACGGGTCATTGCCGAGATGGGGGGCAAAAACGCCATCCTCATCGACGAAAGCGCCGACCTGGATCAGGCGGTCAAAGGAGTGGTCAACTCCGCCTTTGGCTACAGTGGCCAGAAGTGCTCCGCCTGCTCGCGGGCGATCGTTTTGCAGTCCATTCACGACCTGTTCTTGGGACGGCTCGTCGAGGCGGTGCGCTCTTTAAATGTGGGGGATCCGGCCCACCCCGGCACCCAAGTTGGCCCGGTCATCGATGCAGAAGCCCAAGCTCGCCTGCACCAGGCCATTCAATCGGCCCAAGCCTATGCCCGTCTCGACCTCAGCCTGCCCGTGCCGGAAAAAGGCTACTTCGTCGGCCCCACCGTGTTCAGCCAGGTGGATCCCCAGTCAGAGCTGGCGCAGCGGGAGCTGTTTGGCCCGGTTTTGGCGGTGATCTCAGCGCCGGACTTTTCTTCTGCTCTGCAGATGGCCAATGCCACCCCCTACGCCCTCACCGGCGGTCTCTACAGCCGCACCCCTTCCCACATTCAACAGGCTCGCCAGGACTTTGCCGTCGGCAACCTCTACATCAACCGCGAGATCACCGGGGCGTTGGTGGAGCGGCAGCCCTTCGGCGGCTTCAAGCTCTCCGGCGTGGGATCCAAAGCCGGCGGCCCCGACTACCTGCTGCAATTTTTAGAACCCCGCACCGTAACCGAAAACACACAACGGCAGGGCTTTGCTCCCCTCGAGGGATCCTGAGGATCGAGTTTGGGAGGGGCGGTTCAGGGGTTTACTGGAGAGGCTTGGCTACATCCCCAACCTTGAAGCCTGCCCCGCTGAGAATGCGTCCCACACTGGAGCTGTCATCCACCTCCGTCAGTTGGACCTGTCCGGCTGGCTCAGTCAATTTGCGCAAGACTGTCCCCGTGGCCGGATCCTTGACTTCGCGGACGACGCGCTCCACAGAAAGAATCAATCCCACCCGATAGCCATCGCGGCTGCCCTTGTTCAGGATCACCTGGTTGCCGTAGACATCCGCCACCAAGGCGTCAACCGTTGGCAGAGAGCGAGGCTGAGCTGCCAAGCGCCCGGCAAAACCGGCCAACTGCTGGGCAATTTGCTCCACCGCCTGTTGGGTTGCCAATACCAACAGCTTCTCTTCGTTGCTGGTGGCGGATCCCCCCCCAAAGCCGGCGACCGTGACCGTGCTATCGGATTGGCTGACATTGCCCCGGCCCTCGACCACGGCCAAGATCTCGGCAGTGCTGGTGCTCACCAGGCGAGCATTTAACTGCACGTTGGCATCGGCATCCACCGACTCAGCCCCCACCGCCAGCGGGAAGCTGCCAAAGGGGGTCAAGACCGGCGCCCCACCCCCGGAACGACGCACCGACACATCAAATTGGGTCACACTGCCGAGGATCACAGCATCGACCCCCAGGATCCGGCCTACCTGAGCAGCGGTATTGGCATCCAGCCGCCCGGATAGACCCAGGTTCTGCTCGGCCAAGATCGCGTCCAGCCGCGAGCGCTCGATGACGGAAAAGGTGCCATCTTTCACCAACCGATCCACCAACAGATCGCTCACCCCCCGCGAAGCCTCGCGGATGCTGTAGGGATTGCTGAGGCTGCTGAAATCAAAGTCCAAGACCGCAATCCGAGGACGGGATGTGGGTTGCGGCGCTTGTCCCACCTGGCTGGGGGCAGAGAGAGTGCAGCGAATATCTTGGGGAAATTTCTGACAGAGGGCCTGATTGGCAGATTGGGCCACCACCGGGATCCCTGTCCAACTGAGGCTCACCAAAGGGATCCCGAACAGCAAAACGGAAGAGAGGTTGCGCATGGTTAAACGATCTCCTAGATCTGGGAAGTGGCCACAGTTACTCTCAGCTTGCACCCAAAAGAGCTTCAGGGCGGTGACCGGTATCACCTGGCAGCTAAGGGTTAAGGATCCCGGCATCGCCTGTTCCCAGCAGATGTCCCATACTCTAGCGGCTACAGGGCTGTTGGGAAAATGGATTGAGAAGATTTGCACAGAAGAGTTGACAGATCTCAACTCTGTTGAGCCGAGATGCTTGCCCTCTTTCAGAAACCGCTTAATGGCCGGCGGTTAACTAGGATCCAATCTCTGATGACCCCCGATAGTCTGAAAGAGCTACTCAACCACACCACCAGAGAACAGTTGGTGCAGGGAGCCCTACGAGCGGAACGTTCCAAAAGCTACTTGGCTTTTCAAATGCTTTCGAATTTGCTTTCTATGAATCCCCCCGAAGGGGGGACTTGCGGACAGCAGGCGTTAGGCAAGAGCGGTTGACTACCCCGCCGCTACAGGCAGCATAGTGCAAAGCCGCCCTGGAAGGACGGGGCTTTAAACCCAGTTTTTTGGTTAAGCTTGATGACGACTCTTTCCCAGGCATCAATGCCGGGGCTTGCACGCCAAACTCTCGGTGAAGCTTTTGCCAGTAATTTATAGGCAATTGCAAATCAGGATGCAACCAGCCCCCAGCAACTCAGTAGGCCAAGCCCATGCTGCGGGTGGTTTCGGGGCCAAGGTAGACCCGGATGCTCAGGAAGTCGGTAGGGCAAGCGGTTTCACAGCGTTTGCAGCCAACACAGTCTTCGGTGCGGGGGGCAGCCGCGATCATCCCAGCTTTGTTTTTTCCCTTCCAGGGCACCATCTCCAACACGTCGGTGGGACAAGCCCGCACACACTGAGTGCAGCCGATGCAGGTGTCGTAGATCTTGACCGAGTGAGCCATTAGCGTTCTCCAGTCGAGCAGGTTGAAAAGTTAAAAAAAGGTTTACCGAATCGGCATGGCAGCAACATCGCTGCGCCAGTGCCCTCAGTGTACTGTAGTCCTGGGAAGCCTCCAAAATCTCCGATCCAAATGTTCAAACAAATTTACATCCGGTCGGGTCGTCCTCTGAGCTGATGGGAAGGTTGCTAGGGTTGGGCTAGGATCGGCCTGAAGATCACAGGACAAGGGATCCTGAACATGGGGCGTTCGGTGCAGGATTGGCGAAGGCAAACTCAGGGCAATCTGCGTCGTCTGGGGCCGATTTTGCTGGAGATCTTCGAGGAGAACAGGCCTCGCCTGCGCCAATGGGATCAGCAGCTCACCGATTGGGTGCGCAGCCGCCGCTGGGGGGTGGATCCGTCTCTGCCCAAGGTGGCTATCTATGTCCTGGGCGCAGTGGTGATCCTGGCGATCCCACTTCTCACGTTTGTGGCTTTGGGGGCCTTTCTGACCTTTCTGGGTGTCCAAATTGTCCAAAAGTGGTCACAAGGGGATCCCGCTCGCCAAACTCAGCGCCGCTATCTGCGCAGTGCTGACGCGGATGATGATGACTTTGATCTGGATTGAGAAAGGGGCTGCGGGGAATGGGCGGGCTAACTGTCCGCCGACCGTTGGGGCTCCTGGGAGTCTTGCTGCATGCCCAAGCGTTGTTTGACCTGTCTGATCACCTTCTGGTGAGAGCGGTTTTCCAGCCTGTTTAGGCCGATGGCGCCGGCCAGGATCCCCAACTGCAAGGCCAAGCTGGGCAAGGTGGTGCTTAAGTCTCGCCCCGCCAGGGCCTGAAAGAAAAACACAAACGCCCCAATGGTGGCCGAGAAGCCCGCTGCCAGGTAGATGAAGCGCCGCAAGCTGCGATAGGGAGCGGCCAGCTCCGTCAAGAGCCTCACTTGCTCCGCTGAAGAGGGATCCCGCCGCTGCGACAGGGGCGATCTTGGCTTGGGATCGGAGTCTGCCATTGGCTACACCTCCTCAGGCAACAAGAGGGGCTCCCGACCGGAAACCCCCGCCAAGACGGCTTCAGCAGCACGGCAGGCGGCCAGAATATCTCGCTCTTCCCCTCCCAAGTACACGCGGCCAAAGCTACCGAAAGGCATCACCTCCAGGATGTTGATCTGGGCAGATTTTTCTGCCTCGTTGGCAGCCAGGGGGGCATAGCCTGCCGGTTGCACCTCCAGGATATAGAGGGTTTGGCCGGCCAGGAGCATTTGGCCACGGCGGGAACGGTTAATCAACTGGGTTTGGTGGGGATCGATGTTGCGGATGATCTGGCTGGAGATGATGCGGGGCTTGAGGCGCTCCTGTTCACTCACCCCTAAGGCAGCCAGAATCGCCCGTCCGGCGGTGCGGGTATCCCCTTGGTTGCTGGAGTGTACTTCCAGAAGGCCGTAGAGGCGTTCCACCACCTGCAGCCCCGGCCTCACCGAGGTGGCCTTCAGGGCAATATCCATAACGCGGTTGATCTCGATGCCGGGGGAAATCTCGACCCACAAAGAAGTGTCCCCAGGCAGGGGCAAAAAGCCGTAGGCTACTGTGCCCAGATAAGCAGCATACTGGGGTTGCAGCCGATCCAAAAACACGTAACTGCGAAGGTCGATCCCCAAAAAAGTCCTCCCTTTGGGCTCAGTTGGATGTTGAGCTGATGGCGATCTACATTCTCATTCTCCAGCCTC
Source organism: Thermostichus sp. MS-CIW-37 (assembly GCF_054060065.1). Taxonomy (NCBI): domain Bacteria; kingdom Bacillati; phylum Cyanobacteriota; class Cyanophyceae; order Thermostichales; family Thermostichaceae; genus Thermostichus; species Thermostichus sp. MS-CIW-37. Next base: position 32,336 of record NZ_JBSSCV010000027.1, read on the forward strand.
ATCCCAGCTCTTGGATCTTGGGCAGACCGGCCAACCTTGGCGCATCAGTTGGGTTGCTGCCCGGCTCTACAGATCGCCCTGAGCCACCACCTTCACCGTTGTCAGGGCTTCCACGTCGATGGGCCCGCGCACGTGCAGCCGCTGGGTAGAAATGCCCAAAGACAGGTCGCGAAACGCTCCCAACGTGGGGATCCCAGCTCCCCGGCCTGCCGAGAGGGGGGAAGTGTTGATGTGGATCAGGGCGGCATCTACTTCCTGGAGAAAGCGCTGGGCCGCCGATTGGCTATCGGTGAGGATCGTCTCCGATTGACGGCAACCATTTTTGTTAATCCAGGCGATCGCCTCCGTCAGGTCGGCAATGGGCTGCAGGCGCAGATGAGGTCGTTCTGTCGAGTCAAAGCCTTCCCCAAGCGGCTGGAGCTGCGGGAACTGCTCTAGGATGGGTGCTGCTGCCTGTACAGCGATCCCGTGACCCAGCAAGTCCTCCACCAAGGCGGTCAGATGGTTGGCGGCCCAATCGGTGTGGATCAGCAGCCAGAGGGTGAGGGGCTGATAGATAGGGATCCCTTCTGAGCCATACTGGGCGAGGGGATCCAACAAAACCGACTTGACCAAAGGCCAAGGGGCGGTGCGATCCAGATAGATGTGGCCGTAGCCCAAATGGGTAGCCAGAGTCGGCACTTTGCTGGCCTGCAACAGGAACTCCACCCAGCCGGGGCGACCGCAGGGAATCACCAGGTCTAGGTAGCGGGTTTGCTGTAACAACGGCAATAGTGGGGAATCTACTTGGGGATCTGCGGTTCGGTCTTGGGCGGGCAAGGTTTGAATGGCCCCTTCCGGGATCCCGTGCTCATAAGCCGTCTCTGCCAACAGGTTGACCATAGCCTGGTGGGTTTTCTGGATGGGACCGCTGCTGGCCAAAATCACGCCATTTCCTGTTTTTAGGCACATGCCAATGCCATTTAAGGCAAACTCGGGGTAGATTTCGTAGACCAGAGCGATCAACCCCAATGGAACGCGGTAGCGGCCAATAAACAGGCCATTCTCCTGGCGGTACCCCTTCTCCAGCTTGCCAATGGGATCCGGCTGCTGGGCCAGGAGAGTCAGCAACTGGGCGGATCGCTGTAGACGCTCGGGGGTGAGCTTCAGGCCGTTGAGGATCCACTCCGGTACGGTTTGCTCGCGGCAACTTTCCAGGTCGAGGGTATTGGCTTCCAGGAGCAGATCGGAGCGCTCCAACAAACACCGCGAGAGAGCCAGCAGGGCCTGGCGCTTGATTTGGCTGCTCAACCGCTGCAGTTGGGGTAGCAAACGGCGTACCTGTCGCAGAGTGGTACCTAAGTCAAAGTCTGAACCGAAATCTGTCACTTGAACTTCTCCCGCCTAGCCCATCAGAGACAGATCCGCCGCTTTCTCCAGACCACTGCTAACACTGCTAACAAGAAATGGTTGAATCCACAAGTGTCAGGGCTGCCGACTCTAGAAACCGGTTGCCGGATCAGATCTCGTAAGTCTCAGGGCCGCCGCAGCAGCAGGATCGCCGTTACCATCAGCAGCGTTAGCAACAAGCCGAGAATCATGAACCAACTGAGCAACTGGGTTTGGTTTGGGAAGAGCACTGCGCCGATGAACCCAACCGCCAAGACAATGCCCAAGCTGAGGGTGAGGCCCAAGAGCGCGGATCCCTGTAGGGTGTTTTCCCGCCGCAACACCCATTGGTAGCCGTTCCAGAACCACATTTTGCGGTAGGGATAGGAAACGGCCAGTTGCTCGATGTACAGGCGGTCGGGGGTGATGGCAAAAATATGCTGGCAACGGCTACACCCGAAGGCTTCGGTTAGGGTGATCAGGCGTAACTGACCTTGGTGGCAGCACGGGCAGGGGTAAATTTTGGTGGGCTCAAGGGTCTGAGCGACACGCGAGGCTGATTTTTGACGGGGAGACTTGCGGGGAGAAGAGAACGCCACAGCTCTCAGCCGGTGAGAAGTTGGGATCCCTCACATCCTATCTCCAGCCAAGCCGGTTCAAGCTACCCAAAGATGATGGACGTAGCGCCAGATGAGGATTTGGTTGAGGACACAAAAGACTAAAGCCAAAAGCCCATATCCCAGCTTCAGAGCAACACCAAGATAAGGCCGCACCTGTTGGGGGATGAAGCTGAAATCGGTGTGTTTGGCCCAATGCGCCAACGCCAACACCTGCATGAGGTGAACCGGCAGGCAATAGCGGCTCATGCTTCGTTGCCCCAAGGGGCTCATACCCGTTAGGGCAATGTAAAACATGGCCCAGGCAGCCAGGTGAAACCCCAGCCGCTCCCGCCAACACTGGCTTCTACCTGCCATAACTCCTGCCGCATCCATTAAACCTGTAACAAGCAGGGATCCCAGGGTGGCAGACACAAACAGTTGGCTAAGAGCGTCAGCCCACAGCCCAGGGTCTTTCATCGGTGCAGAAAGAGAGAGTAAGCTTTGCCAGCGTTCGGCGGAAAGGACATATGTGCGAGCTTGGAAAATAGCTTGATAATTGGCTTTCACGCCGGTAAAGTAACGCTGCATTTCCAGGTAGAGATCCCAGCGTCCGAAGCGGAGCTGACAGTAGAGAAAAAAGCCCAGGCCACCCAACAGAGCCAAGCTCGCTGCCATACTCGTCCAAAACCAACGGCGGGCTTGGGTTCTCTCCCCCGCTTTCAGGAGATTCAAAAAAGGGAGCAGCGCCACCGGCAAGCCGACAATCCGAGTAGCACTCATCACCAAGCCGTGGATCCCAGCCAGGAGCATCAGCAGGGGACGGCCCCCGTGAATTGACCAGTAGAGAAAACCCAGTAGGCTGGCCATAAACAAAGATTCGCTGTAGCCCACGACCAGGTAAAAGCTGGTGGGATAAAAGAAGATGAGCAAACTGGCCAAAATTTGCCAGAGGGGGGGAATTTGCCACCTGCGGTAAAACAGGAAAAGGTAAACCCACATCAGCCAGCAAAAGAGCTGGGCGGTGAGGTAGAGCCCCAGTTCAGGGTCAACTCCCACAAGGTGACTGATTGCGGCCACTGCCAGGGGATAGCCGGGGAAAAAAGCTACGTTGCTCTGCTCGTAGGCAATCTTGTCGAAACCCACAAACTGGTACCCCCGCCGCACAATGCTGAGATACCAATAGCTATCCCGCTGACTCAGGGCTGTGAAGGCAGAAGCATAATCGCTCTCCTCACTCCAGAGGGAGATCATAAAGATCTGCAGCACTGTCAAGGCCAAACTGGGCAACAAGATTTGCCCTAAGAAACGGGCAAGGTACTGCCGACCTCGCTGCAACAGATGACTGAGAGGAAAGCTCATCGCTGAATCGTTAAGGGTGAAGATGGCACTTTGATTTCTTCTTGATAATCGTCGTCGGAGTTCACCTGCCAGAGATTGTGACTACCGGGTCGGAGAATGTTCTCAGCCGCCAGCAAGCCCATCAGTAAACTGTGATCTTGGTTGTTGTATTTAAATGAGCCGTAGCGGCCCACCACTTGTAGATTTTCAAACTGGCTGAGATACTCCTGCAAAATGGCTAAATCTTCTTTATAGCTACCGGTATAGATGGGATAAGTGCGGGGCAGGCGCACCACAAAGCCACTGTAGATCTTTTGATCGTGAAGCAGGCCAATTTGACGCAGCTCCTTCTCGGCCAAAGCCAGCAATTCCTCCTCAGGAGCTTGCCACAAGGGATCCCCAAAGTTGCACCAATACTCACAGCACAAGGGGGTTTGCTCTTGGTTGGGCAACATGGCCGGAGACCAATTGGCGAAGTTGGTCACCCGTCCCACCCCCACCGTTGGATCGTTGATATACAGCCAGTTATCGGGGAAGAGCTGGGATCCCTGCACAATCAAGTAAACCAAGACAGTATTGCGAAATCTGAGATTGCGGGCTGCCTGCAGCACTTGGGGGGGAGGCAATTTCCGCAGGCTCTGCACCAACACCGTCAGAGGGATCGAGGAAATGACGTGGGAGGGGGAGACCCAAGTTTCACTTCCATCCTGAAGATTGCGCAGTTGCAGCTCGACAACTTGGGATCCCCGATGTCTGAGGGTGACTACTTCTGTGTTGAGCAGGACTTTTTGTCCCTCGGCAAGCAAATACTCCTGCATTTTTTCATAGAGCTGCCCGGATCCCAGACGAGGAAACTGAAACTGGTCGATCAGAGACTTGGCCAAGCTTCGATTCCACCCCAAGGCCTTTTGGATGGCTTGCCCAAGGCTGAGACCTTTGATGCGCTGGGCAGCCCAATCAGCACTGATCTCGGTACAAGGGATCCCCCAAAGCTTTTCCGTATATCCTTCAAAGAACATTTGAAAGAGTCGGGTGCCGAACTTGCCTTTGACCCAGTCGGCAAAGTTCTGGGGAGCTGGTCGCGGAATTAATTGTGCCCAGAGATAGGAAAGGACAATGTGCAGGCTTTCCCACCAACCCACTTTGCGCAGGACTTCCCAGGCCTGAATGGGGTACTGAAAATACTGCTTGCGGTAATAGATGCGGGTGAGCCGTCGGACGGTTACTTGCTCGGATTCCAAAACCTGATTCCACAACTCTCGCACCGGCAGGATTTTAGTGAAAAAACGGTGCGGGCCATAGTCCAAGATAAACCCCTGATACTGAATACTTTTGGCCAAACCCCCGACCTTCTCCTCTCGTTCTACCACCACTACGGAAAAACCCAGTTGGTTCAAGCGATAGGCAGCCGCCATGCCTGCCGGCCCCGCTCCCAGGATGTAGATGGGATCCCCCACTCTGTCTCTTCCCGAAACTGCTTTACAGGGACATTCTAAAACAGGTCGAGAAACTTCCCTACCATCGGCCAATTCCCTGCCAAACCCCAGGACAATGAGGGGAGAAGAGAAAGGTTAGACTGGTGAGGCTGCGGCTGGAGGCTGGCCTGTGCTGTTAACCAAGGGCTTTGAGGTGGAAATGTACACCGGCACCGCCGCCGGGGAAGTGGTGGGTCTATCGGATCGCATTTGCCAAGCTTTGCCGGGGTTTGTGCGGGAGCCGGATCGGCGCAACGTGGAGTATATCACCCCTCCCCTTCGCCGCTACGAAGACCTGCTCTGTGCCTTGTTGCGGCCTCGCCTACAGTTGCGGCAATTTTTGCGCCGTCTTGGCCCTTACACCCTTCTGCCAGGGAGCACGCTGGCTTTGGGCGGCAGCGACCACTTCGAGCGGTCGGATCCCGGCAACCCCTACCACGACTACATCGAGCGCACCTATGGCACGCGGGTGGTAACTGCTAGCATTCACATCAATGTCGGCCTGCCAGGTACCGAGGCCATCTTCCGGGCCTGTCGCCTGCTGCGAGCGGAAGCATCTCTCTACCTAGCTCTGAGCGCTTCCTCTCCTTTTCTGGACGGACGGGTGACGGGATCCCACTCCAGCCGTTGGCAGGTGTTCCCCAAAACGCCGGCTCAGGTGCCCTTCTTCCGGGATCACGCCCACTACATTGCCTGGATCCAGGAGCAGCTAGCCCTGGGCACCATGCAGAATGTGCGCCACCTGTGGGCCTCGGTGCGACCCAACGGCCCGGAGCGGCCCTACCACCTCAACCGCGTGGAGCTGCGCATTTGCGATCTGGTGGGGGATCCGGTAATGGTTCTGGCGATTACCGCCTTGGTGGAAGCCCGTCTCTGGCAGTTGCTGGCCCAGCCGGAAGCGCTGGATCCCTTGCGGGGGCCCTTTACCCCGACAGAGCTGGAGAGCCTTTGCGAAGCCAACGAGCAGGCTGCTGCTCGAGAATCGCTGCAATCTCATTTGGTCGATTGGCGGACAGGCCGGGAACGGGCGGCCCAAGAGTGGATCGAAGAGCTGCTGACCGAAGCTTGGCGTATTGGCCAACCTCAAGGCTTGGGCTGTTTTCTAGCTCCCTTGCAAACCCTGCTCCACCAGGGCAATGAGGCCCAACGCTGGCTGAAGCAAGTCAACCAGGGATCCACACCTGCCCAGGTGTACCAACAGGCCATCCAGGAGCTGGCCGAACAAGACCGAGAGAGGCAGGAAACCCTCTGCCAAGTTGTTGGCTAAGCCTCTGCCCAACGGTGAGCGTTCTCAACCCGGTGCTTTCTACACACTAGCTCGCCGAGCCAACTTATAGTCATTTCAAACTGGATTGAGACACTCCTACTGCTGCCCAAACGCTCCGCGCCGCTTCCGCGACCACCTCCAGTCCTTCTCCCAGAGAGAGAGGAGTTGGGAAGCAATGCAACAGATTTCATTCTTGTTTAAAATGCAATTCCCTAGGCAGGCTCCACCGCTTCTTGTAGGGCTTTGCGGGCAATGCGAGTGACGTAGACGGTAGCGGCTACGGTGGCGATGAGCCCCACGAGGCGAACGGCCCATTGGGCGGTTTGAGCCTGAGGATCCAACTCCGCGCCTTCCATGTCGGCCAGGGATCCCGCCAACGAGCCGATGTACACATACATAAAAGTGCCCGGCACGATTCCAGCGGTGCCCAGCAAGTTATCCAGAAAAGAAATTTGGGTCAGCCCCAGGGCGTAGTTGAGCACATTGAAGGGAAACGCAGGCGACAGCCGAATCAGGCCGACTATTTTCCATCCCTCACGTCCCAACGCTCGATCGATGGCCGCAAACTTGGCGTTTCCCTCAATCCATTTCGCCACCTGTTCCCGCGCCAAGTAGCGCCCGATTAAAAAAGCCAAGTTGGCTCCAATGGTTGCCCCGATTAGCACATACACAGTTCCGGCCAGCAACCCGAACACGGCCCCTGCCCCCAAGGTCAGCACCGAGGCTGGTAGAAGCAGCACCGTCGCTACAATGTAAATGGCAATGAAGAGGATTGGCCCCAGCAACCCCAAGCTTTCAATCCAAGCCAGAGCTTCGGCGAGCCAGTCTTGAATAACTCCAAAAAATCCCAATCGATGGGCTGCCCAAAAGATAAAAATGGCCAAGCCCAAGCCGGTAGCAAGCTTAAGCAAAATCCGCTGCTTTTGGGGATTTGTGTTGAGTTGAGGTAGCTCTTCCATTGGCTAAACTCCTACAAAGTTCTTGTGAGGCGAGCTAGGGCAAGCCAGAGTAGACAGCTCTTGGAGTGGGGGAAGTATCTCTACCCGAAAGTCGTGCCGTTCCATCCCCAAAGATAGCCTTTGGCATCGCTGAACTCAATGTAAATCCTCTTCTTGGGGATCCCCAATCGGGCCTCGATGGTGCCGCAAAAAAACTCGCTCATGGCTCGGGTTTGTTGGGCGGAAAATTGCCCGATACTCTTGATTTCTAGGTAACAACAGGGATCCCCACTGCCAGCAAAGGTCATCGGGATCCCACCCTCAAAGGCGGTCATCACGTAGGCTTCCGACTTGCCCAACTGTTCCGATAGAGCAGCAGACAGCACCTTAAGCAGTTCCTCTACTGCGGCGATTTCTGGTTGCACAGACGTTTGCAGCTTGATCAAAGGCATGGATCCCTCTCCCTATCAACAAATTCATCTTGAAATTCATCTTGGCATTCTCAGCCCCGCTCTTCGGCAATCCACCTGTGGTAGCGTAGCGACAGAGTTGGGCAAACCTCTATGGAGCAGACGAAGCCGGCCAAGCCAGAGATCGGCCACCAGCAGGGCCAAATCGGGCCAGGCCCTTGTGCTGTGCAAACTGAGGCTGCCCCCGCTCCTGTCGGCCCTTACAGCCAGGGCGTTACTGCTCTGGGGCCGTTTCTGTTCACCGCCGGACAGGTGGGCCTGGATCCCAAAACCGGCAAACTGGTGGGGGAGGACATTGTTTCTCAAACTCGGCAGGCGTTGCTGAACGTGCAGGCAGTGCTGGAAGCGGGGGGCACCACTCTCGCCAATGTGGTGAAGACAACGGTTTTCCTGGCCGATATGGAGGACTTTGCGGCCATGAACGAGGTTTATCGAGAGTTTTTTGCCACCGATCCGGCTCCGGCCCGCTCTTGCGTGCAGGTGGCTCGCCTGCCCCTCAATGCCCGAGTAGAAATCGAGGTTGTGGCTTGCTACCCACAATCAACCTAAGTGCTAGGTGTCTCTAGAGTGGGAGCCCGGCTGGGGGGAGGGTTTCTGGGTCGGCGCGGATCCCGGCAAATCGGGAACCGGATCGTAGCCCCCTGGGTGCCAGGGATGACAGCGACAGAGGCGACGGATCCCCAGCCAACCCCCTCGTAGGGCACCGTAGCGCCGCACCGCTTCCAAGGTGTACTGAGAGCAGGTGGGGTAATAGCGACAAGCAGGTGGCAGCCAAGGAGAAATGCCGACCTGGTAACCCCGGATCAGGGCAATCAAGCTGCGGGTGAGGGGATCCGATTGTTCGGGCATGGGTCGGAGTCCAAAAAGCGCATCGCTACTTCAAGGTCATCTGGAACGTACCGGCGATCTCTATTGTCAATCCTTGCAGTTACCAAGAAAACTGGGTTTAAAGCCCCGCCCTAAGGCCTACGGCCCGCTGACGCGACAAGAGCGGCTTTTATCTTGCTAGACCTTTGATAAAGTAGGCTCATGCGCGTCCTCGAAGCCAAGCTCCTCAACGGCACAGCCCAGCAGTACCAAGCCTTGGATGAGGCCATTCGGACTGCCCAGTTCGTGCGCAACAAGTGCCTGCGCCACTGGATGGATCATCAGGGGGTGAACAGGGCCACGTTGTACTCCCTCTGCAAGGACTTGGCCAGAGAGTTCCCCTTCGCCCAGAAGCTGAACTCCTCTGCCCGACAAGCCAGTGCAGAGCGAGCTTGGTTTGCCATCTCCAACTTCTACCGCCGCTGCAAGGAGAAGGCAGCCCGGAAGGGCTATCCCAAGTTCCAGAAACATTGTCGCTCCGTGGAGTACAAAGTCTCCGGCTGGAAGCTGGCAGCAGATGGGATGTCCCTCACCTTCACGGATGGCTTCCAGGCAGGCACCTTTGCTTTGTATTACAACGACAAGGCGCGGCGGGACATCCTCACCCTGAAAATCAATCGGGTGCGGGTAGTGCGGAGAGCCGATGGCTACTACGCCCAGTTCTGCCTGGACGTGGAGCGTCGGGAGAAGGTGGGCTACACCGGCGAGGTGGTGGGGCTGGATGTGGGCTTGATGCACTTCTACACCGACAGCAATGGGAACGCTGTGCCGTGTCCCAAGTTTTTGCGTCGTGCTGAAAGGAGGTTGAAGCAACACCAGAGGAGACTGAGCAGAAAGTTTAAGAAGGGGGCCAAACCTCAATCCAAGAACTACCACAA
>NZ_JBSSCV010000028.1:0-38339 GCF_054060065.1 Thermostichus sp. MS-CIW-37
CAGCCGATGAACACGAATCTGTCGCGCTTGAGCCAGTCATCGACGATGTCGAACCATCCTCGCTCCTGACGCACGCGCCCTACCGCTATGGTCATCTGAACTACTCCTTAAAGACATCTAAATGAATGAGGACGTTAATGAAACTACAAAGTTTGCTTCTTCGAAGCAAGAGCGGAGCCTAGGTATAAAGACTCAACCCTCGGGTCTTTTGCCTCAGTTTCTTTGAACGGCTCTTTGGCGAGAACTGCCTGGGAACTTTCCAGTGGGTTAGAATTCCCAGCGCTCCAAGACCCTATCGAGAACCGTTTCCAGGGCTCACGAGGCCCAACAGAGCATTCGAGAGCCACCGGACAAGTTTTACGGCTGTAGGCATTACAATTTAGCCTATGCCGGTAAAGACTTGTAAATTGCTTTCATTATAGAGGTGGATAGCCGGATCTTATCAAGTCCAAGAGAACGCCTGTTTTTCCAGGAGCTAGGTTTGGGTCGCTACACCGCTGGAGTGAAGGCCAGGGCTGGGGATCCGATATCCTGAGAAGGCGATGTAACCCATGTGCGAGGAATCTAATCTATGGCTGGCGAGATCTTCACCACTGCTGGACTCTGCATTGTGCTGACCCTGGTGGGTGTGGCGCTTGGATACGGGATCCTGAGGGTGACCCAAGGGGGGGCAGAGTGAGGGTTCTCCAAAAGCCCTCCCTTCAGTTGTCGGGGGTTTCTCCCGATCCCGCTCGGCCCTTGTCACAGCCTCGTGTCAATTGGCCACCTGGATGTGAAGTGGGTGACGAAAAGATGATAGGCCCATGAAGATTTGTGTTGTTGGCGCCGGGGCGGTGGGAAGCCATCTGGCCGTTTGCCTGGCCCGGTCGGGCTTCCCTGTCAGTGTTGTGGCGCGTGGAGCTCACCTGCAGGCCATCCGCACCCAAGGTCTAAAGCTGATCCGGCAGGGGGATCCCTCCCAAACCTGGGTGGAGCACTTGACGGCCACCGACGACCCGGCTGCCCTTGGCCCACAGGACTGGCTGATAGTGACGGTCAAGGCCCACAGCTTGCCGCAGCTTGCCCCTCGACTGGGATCCCTGTGTGGCCCAGACACCCCCATTGTGATTGCCCAGAATGGTATCCCCTGGTGGTACTTCTACCGGCATGGCGGCGAGTTTGAGGGGCATTCCCTGACTTCCGTGGATCCAGAAGGGGTTATCGCTGCCCATCTGCCGATAGAGCGGGTGATCGGCTGTGTGGTGTACATTGCCGTGCAGTTGGCAGAGCCAGGAGTGGTCTTGCACACAGGGGGTGGGCGCTACATTCTGGGGGAACCGGATGGATCCCTGTCAGGACGGCTGCAGTCCTTGGCCGCCATCTTTGAACAGGCGCAGCTTTCCACCACCCTCACCTCGCAGATTCGGGCCGAGATCTGGCAGAAACTGTGGGGCAATGCCGCCTTCAATCCCATCAGCGCCCTCACCCGGGCTGCTCAAGATGAAATTGCCCAATACCCACCCACCCGTGCTTTGGTTCGGTCGGTGATGCAGGAAGTTGAGGCTGTGGCCCAAGCTCTAGGGATCCGGCTGCCGGTCTCTTTGGAAAAGCGGCTAGAGGATGCAGCCCGCGTGGGATCCCATCGCACCTCGATGCTGCAGGATATTGAGCTGGGGCGACGGACGGAGATCGAGGCCATTGTGGGAGCCATCACCGAGCTGGGGCGTTTAGTGGGCGTGCCCACTCCCCATTTGGATACCCTGTACGCTTGTGTCAAGCTGCTGGAGCGCTCTCTTTAAGGAGCTTTTGCAGGAAGCGGTAGCGTCGCTACCGAACAGCAGCGAAACGATTCGTTTGCTGGATCCCAGGCTCCCCCCTGGGGAAGTGGCTCGAACTCCTAGAATGGCTGTAGCCTCCCACTGAGGAGGAAGCTGGGGGCGGCTGTCCACTTTTCGCCGACTGCACTCAATTGAAATCACAGCATTTGAATTAGCAAATGATGATTGAAAACTCCATCGTGCTCATCACCGGAGCCAGTAGCGGCATTGGGGCCGCTTGTGCCACCCTTTTTGCCCGTTCTGGAGCCCGCCTGATTCTGGTGGCCCGCCGTCAGGATCGGCTGCAGGAACTGGCTGGGGAATTGCAGCAGGCTTACGGCACTCCTTCCTACCTGCTGGCTTTGGATGTGCGGGATGGGGCAGCCGTGCAGCAGGCGCTTCAATCTTTGCCCTCGCCGTGGGCCAACATCGACATCTTGATCAACAATGCCGGTTTAAGTCGTGGCTTGGACAAGCTCCACATGGGGGCCTTGCAAGATTGGGAAGAGATGATCGATACCAACCTCAAGGGGTTGCTCTATGTTACCCGCGCCGTTTTGCCCGGCATGGTGGAGCGAGGTCGAGGCCATGTGGTGAACATCGGCTCCATTGCCGGTCGGCAGACCTACCCAGGTGGCGCTGTGTATTGCGCTTCTAAGGCCGCCGTGCGGGCCATCTCTGAGGGGCTGAAGCTGGATTTACTGGGCACCCCCATTCGCGTCACCGAGATTCAGCCGGGCCTGGTGGAAACCGAGTTCAGCCAAGTGCGCTTCCGTGGGGATCGCGCCCGTGCGGCAGCAGTGTATCAGGGCCTCACCCCCTTGACGGCGATGGATGTGGCTGAAGTGGTGGTGTTTGCGGCAACCCGTCCCCCCCACGTGAACATCAGCGAGATCTTGCTTGTGCCCACCGACCAAGCCAGTACCACCCTCGTACATCGTCGATAAGAGGCCGGCAACCGGGCTTTCGCCTCCACTCTTGCTTCCCTGAGCGACAATGGCAGCAAAGGTGGTGGGAACATGGGACTGGAAGCCGGGATCCTGATCGGGTTGGGAATCGGTTTGCTTTGCACGTTGCTCCTGCTGTGGCAGACTCGGCGCCGTTTCAGATGCGAATTGCAGCGGTTGGGATCCCTGGTGCATCTGGCCATGCCCCTCCACTCCCCGGAACAGATGCTCAGCTTGCTCAGCCGTTATCTTCGCCAACAAGATCTGGATTGGGCCAACCAAAAACAGCAACTGCAAAACTGGCAATACCTGAGTCAGCGGCTCCCTTGGGGATATCTGCGGGTAGACGAAAACAACGTGGTGCTGGAGTGCAATCCTGCCGCCCAGCGCCTGCTGCGCATCAGCCAATGGCAGCCGGGCATCAAGCTCTTGCTGGAATGGGTGCGCTCCTATGAGTTGGATCAGCTCATCGAGGCTACCCGCCGACAGGAGACCGCTGCTCCTGTCCAAAGTCGCGAATGGATTTTCTACCCTTCCGGTGGGGATGGCAAACCGATTCCGCTGCGGGCTTGGGGGTTGCTCCTGCCGCAAGCGCACGTGGCCATTTTTTTAGAAGACCGGCTGGAAGCAAAAATGCTGGCCCAACAGCGGGATCGCTGGGCTTCGGATGTGGCTCACGAGCTGAAAACCCCCCTCACCTCCATTCGCTTGCTGGCCGAAACTTTACAAAGCCGGGTCGATGCCGCTCAAGCAGTCTGGGTGGAACGATTGCTGAATGAGACTCTGCGCCTGAGCCATTTGGTTCAAGACTTGCTCGAACTCAGTGCCCTCAATCTGGGAGCCGCATCCCGCTCTCAGTGGCGCTGGGTGGATCTGGCAAGTCTGGTGCAGGAAGCCTGGCAAAGTTTGGAGCCGTTGGCCAAACCCCGCCACCAGGAACTGCACCTGAGGGGATCGTCCCAGATCTATCTCTGGGGGGATGAGCAACGCCTATACCGCCTCGTTCTCAATCTCTTGGACAACGCCGTCAAGTATGGCAAGCCCGACTCTCCTATCCATGTGGTGCTTTCGGAGCAGGGATCCCAGGTGCGGCTAGAGGTGTACGACCACGGCCCCGGCCTGCCAGAAGATCAATTTGAGTTGGTCTTTCAGCCCTTTTACCGCACCGACACTGCGCGGGCCCGCAGCAAAGGCGGAACCGGCCTAGGGCTGGCAATTGTGCGGCAGATTGTCGAGGTTCATGGGGGCACCATCCAATTGCGCAATCACCCACAAACCGGTGGGCTGTGGGTTCAGGTGGAACTGCCCCGGAAGCACTTGGATCCCTTGTGAAGCCTATCCGAAAACGCTCGCGTCAGTGGCCCGCAGCCAGAATCTGGACGAGAATCGCCTAAGATTTCCTTTCTTCAGGGCTGTCCATCTCAGGGGTGATCCCCTAGAATTGGGGTAGGTAATCCTTACAGTTCATCTTAAGCAGGCATTCGGAATGGGCACCGACTATCATTCCGCGGACTTGTTGTCCGAACGGGAGCTGCAGGTCATTGAGTTGATTGCAGCAGGACTGACCAATCAGGACATCGCGGAACGCCTAGAGATCAGCAAGCGCACCGTTGACAATCACATCAGCAATATTTTGAGCAAGACCCGAACGGCAAATCGGGTGGCCTTAGTACGCTGGGCCTTGCAATGGGGAAAGATTTGCCTGGATCAGGTAAACTGCTGCACTTTGGTCGATGACAAAATTGCTTAGTCCCATCCCATTTTGCCGGTCAAGTGTCCAGCAAAGAGTGTTGAGCGGGGGGGTTTTGGTGACTGTATTGCCCAGAAGTTATAGTCATTTCAATGAGGAATGAAACTGTTCCGTTGCAGTGCTTCCTAGCTCTTCTCTCTCTTAGGGAGAGCGATTGGGGGGCTCGCGGAAGTGATGCGGAGCATTTGGGCGACACCGCGGAGTAGTTAGGAAGCGTCTTAATCTAACTTGAAGTGACTATACTTGAGTTGTTTTGAGCTACGTTGATTGGGTTGTCATACGTGAGCGTCCCCAAGCTGAAACGCTACGCTGTTCGCTACGATTCTATGCCCCTGATGGTTTATCGGGAATTGGCTGCCCATTTGGCTTGTGTTTCAGGGGTGAAAACGGAGCTGGAGTGGAAAAAAAACTCCACCTTTCGCTACCAAGACAGCCAAATAGAGGCATTGCATATTCATCAAGAACCCGATGCCGACATAGAACAAATTAAGCGTATTCTTGACCACTATGGAGCGTGGCAGTATAGCCCCTTAGAAGACTAGCTCTCTCTGCAACCCAAAAGGGATCCCTAGGGATAGGGATCCCCGGATGATTCCTCTGCAAGGTCTGGGAAAAACCAGTTCAGCGAGCAGCTTGGCCTTGGGCAGGCAGGTGCAGCTTACGAGCCAGGCCCAATCTCGCCAACAGCCAAATGGCCCAGTAGGTCATGTCGATCTCCCACCAACGCAAACCGGCCTTAACGCACTTCGGGTCGGCATGATGGTTGTTGTGCCAGCCTTCACCATAGGTTAGAATGGCCGCCCACCAAAGGTTACGGGCATTGTCGTTGCTCTCGAAAGTCCGGTAACCCCAGAAGTGGCTGGCCGAGTTGATTAACCAGGTGCAATGCAGTAGCAGCACTGTCCGCACGAAGATACCGTACACGACGAATGACCAGCCCCCCAGCAGGTAGAGTATTGCAGCCAACGGCAGTTGCAAAAGCAGAGCATACCTATCCAGCCAGCGGTAGAAGGGATCCCGAGCCAAGTCGGGCGCAAAGGCAGAATACTTCTCAGGGTTGAAAAATTCTTCGCGGTGGTAGATCAGCCAGAGTATGTGGCTCCACCAAAAGCCCTTACGAGCAGAATAGGGATCCTTCTCCTCGTCTTCGGTGAAGGCGTGGTGCTGACGATGGCCGCCCACCCAAAAGATCGGCCCCCCTTGAACGGCCAGGGCACCGAGAGTCGTGAAGACATATTCCAGCCACTTGGGCACCTGGAAACTACGATGGCTGAGCAGGCGGTGGTACCCCAAGCAGATGCCTAAGCTGCCGAAACACCAGTGGAGAAATAGGGCTACTCCCAGAGCGGGCCAGGAGAAGAAGAAAATGCCTCCCACCAAAGCCACCACGTGAAAAATGGCAAAGAAGAGCACATGTTCCCAAGCAAACCGAAAGGACTCTTGGGGCTCGGGCCGATTGAGCGGAGCGGGATGATTCAGCGATTGGCGAGAAAAAGAAGTGGTCATGAACCCACAAAACCTCAGAAGAAGAAGTAGACTAGACTGACTAGGAAAGAGCCAAAACACAAAGCCCAGGTTAAGGCCGCCGGATAACAGCGGCCCAACGTGAAAACGGAGTCAAACCCCTGAAGACACCGCCATAGCCAGCGGTGACTTGCTATGTGCTCCGCTGTGATGAACTTGGCTACACAGGAAGAAGAGGAGCAGAGGCAACGCTGCCGACATCCTCTCGCTTGACATTAAGCCTAGCGGTATTCCACCGTAAATGCAAGCGTCACTTGCAGCCCGCCGCAATTCTTCAGGTTTTCTCCTCACTATGGCACGTCCTTCTTCTCGGCAAAGGCTGCTGAATGCGGCTCGGGAGCTGTTCGTTCGTCAGGGCATCACCCAGACCACCACCCGTCAAATTGCGGATTTGGCCGGAGTGAATGAGGTCACCCTGTTTCGGCACTTCGGCACCAAGCAAGGGTTACTCCTGGCCGTATTTGGGGAGCTGGGGGTCTTTTCCGGCATAGCCGATCTGCCCCTGAAGGCGGATCCCGCCCCCTCTCAAGGTTCTGGGTTGCAAGCCATTCTCCTGCGCTATGTCCACACCTGTTTTCGGGCTTTGGCCGACAATCCTGAGCTGGTGCGCTCCCTGGTGGGAGAGGCCGGTCTTTATTCTGAGGAGCATCGTCGCGCCTTGCGGCTGGGTTTTTCTCAGGCCCAAGAACAGCTGACAGAGTATTTGCGGCGATTTCCCAACTCTGAGTTGCAATCTGTCGAGCCGGATCGCCTTTATGCAGCCGTTGGGGTTTTGCATGTGATGATTTTGGGAGCAGCCATGCTGGCAGTGACCGCCGAGTTGCCCACCGTTCACGCCGACGGGGCGGAGCCCTCTGTCGAGGAGCAGAATGAGGAGAAACCGGCAGATAAACAATCAGAAGAAAGCGCTGAACCCGACAGGATACCCTCCCTCCTGCAAGCCTGCGTGGAGCTGTGGATGGCAGGCGTGACCAGAATGACAGAACCTACGCCGTAGCGCAGCCACCCACAATTGGACAAGGCTCTCCAAGTGCCCTAGGTGGGCATGCGATACAGCTTCTCCCAACGACACACTGACTACGGCCAATAAATAGCCGCAGACCACAGGGATCCCGGCAACCTGCAGAACTCCCGTGAGCTCGGAACAAACTCTCTCTGTGTGCAAATAGATGTGCAAACAGGTAGATGTGCAAGTAGAAAAGAGAGGAGGTTGTAAGCCGGGTTCTGTAGTGCAGAGTTGCACTGGCGATCATCCATCTGGGAGTGATGTTGCCATCACCCTCTAGCGGCTCACCACCATCGAGAGCACCCTTCCCCGCTTTGGGTACCGTGATCTCGATGCAGCCAACAGGGGCGAAGAACAGCCATGATCCTGCGGCTGCGGCCTTGCTTTCCACCGGGGTTTACCGAGCCAACGCCTCACGACGTTGCTGGTGGGCTCTTACCCCACCTTTGCACCCTTACCTGTGCTGGGATCCCAGCCATCGGCGGTATGTTTCTGTGGCACTATCCTCGCGGTTACCCGCACTGGGCTTTCCCCAGCGGTGTGTTCTTCTGAAAGCCCGGACTTTCCTCATCCCGCTGTCTGGTGGCGACAGCAAGGACGCGATCGCCTGCCCCTCCTCTCTCTTCAGCTCGATCCTACTGCATCTCCCAAACCTAGAAAATCCCGGAAATCGGTACAAACTCCACTTGATTGGGAATGTTGGGGGCCAGGTGTAAGATTTGCCGGTTCAAATCCATCACCACAGCCGCCACGCTTTCGGTGCGATCCCAGGCGGGCAGATGGGGATCCGGATAGCGGCAGATGCAGTGGGGGGCATTCGTCCGGTCCTGTAGGATTTTTTGAAGAGTGACCGCCTCTAGGGTTCCGGTTTGAGCGCTCTGGCGAAGCAAATGATAGGCCCGTTCTAGCCTTGTGGAGGATCCTATATGGGGGGGCAGCTCATCTTCTCGCAAGGCCGGATCCAGGAAATGATTGGTGTGGGCGAGGATCCCTCCTTGAGGGAGATGCAGGCCAATTCCTCGTGGACTGATTTCAAAGCTGGTCGCCTTAGCGGGCTGTAGGCCTGTCGCCTGTCCTGTAATACCGGCAACGCTGACACAAGAGGAGGCGGTGTAGGGGTAGGATCCCACCCTCTCTACAGCCTGCTGCCACTCCTCGCACTCCAACAATAAGCGCAACAGCAGATGCACCGGCATTCCCTCGGTTTGCCCATCTAGGGTAGAGCGCAAGAGGTTGAGGGCTACGGCCAACCCTGCTTGATTGAGGCCAATTTTGGCCAGGATCCCAGCTTCGGTCAGGGTGAGGTAGGCAGGGTGGGTATCGGAGCGAACGCACAACAGCACACAGGCCCTGCGCTGCTCCCCAAGCCAATCCCAGGTTTGGGCCAGATAGGTGTGGTGGGTGGAGGTAACCTGGGGCAAGGCCGCTAGGGTAGTACATTCTCCCCCATCTGACTTGGCTGGGTTTGGATCGATGAGATCAATCCCCTTGAATTCATGAGCAGGATCCAGTGGGTGCTGGGGTACTCCGTTTTGGAGATTGTGTTCCAGAGCAGCGGCGCAGTCGGGATGGGATCCACCGACAACCGATCTGGATAAAATCTCGGTGCGCAAATTGAGGGCCAGAATCTCGGCAAAACGGAAGCCACTCCCCGCGGCAATGCCTTGGATTTCTTCCAGCAGGTGGGGCACGTGGCGCTCTAGCCAGGGCAGGGATCCCTCTGCTTGGGTCTGGGCCTGCTGCCAGGTGAGACCACAGCGGTAGGCAAATTGGCGGGCGTAACTAGCAATGCTGTGGCGAATGAGTTGGGCCGCCTGGGATC
Organism: Thermostichus sp. MS-CIW-37; assembly: GCF_054060065.1. Classification (NCBI taxonomy): domain Bacteria; kingdom Bacillati; phylum Cyanobacteriota; class Cyanophyceae; order Thermostichales; family Thermostichaceae; genus Thermostichus; species Thermostichus sp. MS-CIW-37. Next base: position 8,846 of record NZ_JBSSCV010000028.1, read on the forward strand.
CATACTGTTGGCCTCGTTGTTGGGGATCCCCCTGCAGATGAAGAATGGGGAACATGGTGCTGGTTTGCCCGTGACCTCAATAGGTGGGCAGGGAGGGATCCACCTCACAAGCCCAAGCGTGAATGCCGCCGCTGATGTTATGAACCTGAGTGAACCCGTTGGCCTGTAGCCACTGGCTCATCTGAGCAGAGCGGAGGCCATGATGACAGAGCACAAAAGTTGGCTGATCTGGATCCAGCTCTGTGAGGATCCGTTCCCTCCATTCCTCGTACTGGCTCAAGGGGTAGTTGCGAAAGCCCAGGGCATTTAAATTCACCAGCTCCAGCTCTGCCGGTTCCCGCACATCGATCAATTGCAGAGGCCCAGCCTCGGGATCCTGTAGGTATTGGGCCATCTGTTGTGGTGTAATGGAGCGGATGGAGAAGGACATCGCCAACTCTGGTCTACAGGGATCCCTTCTCAAGATACACCGGCTCAGCAGCTGCCCTGAGACTGCCCGCAAAGGTTAAGATGTCACCCTGATTTGGGCTTAGCCTGGGTATGGCTGTGCAGCGCTTTTTGATCGACACGGATACGGCGGGAGATGATGTCACCTCGTTGCTCTTTGGGTTGCTCTGGCCCAACAGCAGTGTGGAAGCGATCACCGTCTGTGCTGGCAATTTGCACCTGGAACAATGCGTTGAAAATGCTCTCTATACCCTGGAGGTGGCGGGAAAAGCTGGGATCCCGGTCTATCCCGGGGCCAGCAAACCCCTGGTGGGCAAGCTGGTTACAGCGGCCTACGTCCATGGAGAAGACGGCATGGGCAATTCTTTTTTCCCCAAGGCCAGGCAGCGCCCGGAATCGCTTTTCGCCCCGACAGCCATTGTGGAGCTGGCCAACCGCTGGGCCGGAGAGCTGCAGATTATCGCCCAAGCCCCCCTGACGAACCTGGCTCTTGCCTTGGCTCAGGATCCCAACCTACCTCACAAAGTGAAAAAACTCTGGATCATGGGTGGCACCAACCATGCTCTCGGCAACATCACACCGGCTGCCGAGTTCAACTTTTACGTGGATCCGGAAGCGGCCAAAAAGGTGTTGCAGGCTGGATTTGAGGTGGTGCTGTCCCCTTGGGATCTGGCGGTCAGCGATGGCTTTTTGACACGAGAAGAGCTAGAACCGATCCTCTCCCTGGATACTCCCCTCAGCCGCTTTTACTTAGCGGTGAACCGGGTGGCCTGGGAGTTCAACCGCTCCCATCCTGAAGGGGGAGGTCTTGACGGCATCACCCATCCCGATTCTTTAACCATGGCCATGGCTTTGCAGCCGGAACTGATTGGCCAAAGTTCCCGTCACTATGTGGACGTGGAATGTTGCGGAGAGCTAACTCGCGGCTATAGCTTGGTGGATCGCCTAGGCATTCTGGGTCGGCCTGCCAATGCTGAGGTTGTGCTCAGAGCGGACAAAATGGCTTTTCGAGAGATGCTAATCAAGCTACTGGGGCGATAGGAAACCATCATGATGCGCAAAACCTTGGGGATCTCTTGGGTATTAACGGGGATATTGACGGGGCTGTTCGTTCTCAGCAGTGCCGCTCAGCCTCAAATACGGGTGGGTATTGCCTTTGGAGAAGGGGGCAAAAACGATCGCAGCTTCAACCAATCGGCGGCAGAAGGGGCGGAACGCGCCAAGCAGGACTTTGGAGTGCAGGTGTTCGACTTTGAGCCGACGGATCCCTCCCAACTGGGGCCGGGGGTACGCAAGTTTGCCGAAGAGGGGTTTGATGTGGTGATTGGGGTGGGCTTTGCCCTGGAACCGGCTGTTACCGCCAGTGCCTCTGAGTTCAAAGAGGTGAAGTTCGGCTTGGTGGACGCAGTTTCCCCCGAAAAAGACAACGTGGCCAGCCTCCTCTTCCGAGAACATGAGGGATCCTTTTTGGTGGGCTACATTGCCGGCAAGCAAACCCAAACCGGTGTAGTCGGCTTCTTGGGGGGCATGGACATCCCCCTGATCCACAAGTTTGAGGCGGGCTATCGAGCCGGGGTGGAATATGCCTGCGCCGAAGACGGCATCACCTGTCGCGTCATTGCCAACTATGTCGGGACTACGCCCGCCGCCTGGAACGATCCGGCCCGAGCCAAAGAGATCGCTGCTGCCCAAAAAGCCCAAGGGGCCGACATCATCTATGCCGCTGCCGGGGGATCCGGCCTGGGGTTGATCGACTTTGTCAAGCAAGAGAGATGCCTCAGAGCCTCCGATCTGCCCGCCGGGGTGAGTTTCATTCGGGATCCCTTTGCGGAAGTGCCCAAGCCCGCAGATTATGCCAGCCTCTGCAGTGGGGATACCCGTCCGCTGTTCTTTATCGGTGTGGATGCCAACCAAAACTACCTGGGGGATACCGACAACAACCCTGCCACCCTCAACCACGGTCTCACCTCGATGCTGAAGAGGGTGGATGTGGCCACCTATGAAGTGATTCGCAGCGTGGTGGAAGGCAACTTTGTCGGCGGCATTCAAACCTTTGGCCTGGAGAATGAGGGTGTCGGCTATGCTCTGGATGAGTACAACCAAGCCTTGCTCCCGGCAGATTTGGTGGCCGCCGTGGAAGCGGTGAAGCAGAACATTATCGCCGGAACCCTCCAAGTTCCTGAAGAGCGCTAGATTTTTGAGATTTTTGTTGCCGATTGATGATTGATTGCGGATCCCTTGCGAAGCCTTGACTGAGGAGGGGATTCGTTAGAGGATGCTTTTGCTGAGGGCATTGGATCCCAGCTTGGCCATCTGTACCTTGACCCCGTGGCAGTTGTTTGTTGCTCTGACAACCTTGACCGCTAAGCGCTTGAAAGGGCTTTCCACCTATGCTTGGCCAAGTATCCAAATCTGGTTGGGGGATCTGTTCAGCCTTGCTGCCTCTGTTGGCGGGGGTTGCCCTCGGCTGTGGGGGTGGCGGCGGCAGTTCTCCACCTCTTCCTCCGCCAGGTGGCGGGCCCATCATCCTGAGAGTGGATCCGGCCAGTGGCCCCTTTACCAAACTGGCAGACGCAGTTGCAGAGGCGCAGCGACTTCAGACTGCCACAGCCGGCCTGGAGGTGCTGATCGAGATTTTGGGGACGGGCAGGGAAACTTTGCAAAGCAACCTGGCCCTGGATGGCGGCGATGGCACCAACGGCGGTCGCATTCGCATCACCAGCTCCACCGCCTATGAGATCCTGACCGGGCTCTTTGACGTGATTGTAGCCGGCCAAACCAGCCTGCAGGGGGTGGACGTGGTGCTGGGAGGTGGACGGGTGCAGGTGAACAACGGTACCTTTCAACCGGGCAAGGTCACCCTTAACGACCCCCGCTCCAACATCTTGGTCAACGGCAATGCTGCAGTTCTGGAGGGGGCCTTGGGTCAGTTAGCCCAGATCTTGTGCCAGCAATTTTTGGATCCCTGTGTGCAGATCTCTGGGAATGGCCGGGTCAGCCGTGTCTCGCCGATTGTCAGTAAAACGGGTGGGGTGGGCATAGGCACTGTGCCGGGCAGCAATCCCACCATTGAAAACAACACGATCCTCCTCCAGGCTTTGGGGGCTTTGGCCGTTCGCTATGGTGACAACTCCGGCGGGATCTTCCGCAACAACCAAATCGAAGGGGATCCACCCACGGCTGGAGCCGGCTTGGTACTGCAGGCGCGGCAAGCAGGTACGAGTGGCACTACCGGGATTCAGCTGGATGGGGCAGGCTCAATTCCATCCATTCAATCCAACCGGATCGGCGTGGGTGGGATAGCCGGGAGCGTCGGCATTCGCATTTTGCAAGGAACACAAGCCCGTACCCTTTCTGGAAATACATTTCTGGCTCGGGGCGAGGGCGTAGGAGTGGCAATTCAGGCGGCCCCCGGCACCCCAGATGCGGTAGTCGCAGCCTACCTGGCTGGCAATACTTTCCAAGGAAACTTTGCTCAGAGGGTCACTGGGGAACCTGCGCCCACGCCAACTCCTACCCTGAGGCCACCACCAACTCCTGCACCGACACCCTCTCCCACTCCTGCACCGACACCCTCTCCCACCCCCACACCTCCAGTATTGGGCACCGGCCCCATTCAAGTTACCTTGAGTTGGAACACCATCGATGACCTTGACCTGTATGTTACGGATCCCACGCAGCAGACCGTGTTTTTTAACAACCGAATTGTCCCTTCTGGAGGACGGCTGGATGTGGATGCCAATGCCGACTGTGTTGCCGTAACCCAAAATGCTGTGGAGAATGTCTTTTGGGCTTCCACCCCGCCCTCAGGGCCATACTTCATCGAGGTGAGATTGTTCCGGCGCTGCTCCCAATCAACTGCTCCCATTCCCTTTACCGTAACGGTTCGCAAGAGCGGAAACGTCGCGCAGACTTTTAGCGGCTTGGCCACATCCCCTGGCTTGGCGGGTAGGTTTACGTTTTCCTTCCCCTGAAGTTAGCCAAGGCTGGCAGCCATCTGCCCTGCCCACGTATGGCCATTTTGGTTCAGACTAGGACACCACACCTATACTCATACTCAGATCTTTGATTGCAGATCGCAGGGTTCAGAAGACCTTATTTCTGCGCCCCAGGCATCTCATTCCCACTAAGGACAGCTCCAACTTCGCGGCCTCGACGCTTTTTCTGGCCATCACCTTGCGGCAGCGGGCGATGCTGGAAGGCAGTCCCACAAGTTCAAACAGTCACATCCCCTGGGAAAGGGGCTAGGGGTGGCGGACAGCGGCGCGGAGCGCTTTGCGTCAGCATGAGTGCGGGAGTATGTCACGCTATTCCGCAGCAGCCTTGGCTGCTTTCGCTTCGGCTTCCTTAGCAGCTTTGGCCGCTCTCATTTCCGCCAGAATCTCCTCCGGTCGTTTGCTAGCCCGCTGGGATCCAGCAGGCAAGTCGTGGGGATCGATCACCCCTTTGGGCAGATAGGCAAACTCCCGCAGTGGGGTCACCATTGGGTCCTCAGTTACCTTGGAGGGCAAACGGCCCATCGCCACCTGATGGTAGTTGAGGTCGTGGCGGTCGTAGGCGGCCAGCTCATAATCCTCAGTTACCGAGAGGCAGTTGGTGGGGCAAAACTCCACACAATTGGCGCAGAAAATGCACACCCCAAAATCAATGCTGTAGCTGTAAAGCTCCTTTTTCTTCAGCTCTGGGTTGTAGGCCCAATCCACCACCGGCAGGTCAATTGGGCAAACTCGAACACAGATCTCGCAGGCAATGCACTTGTCGAACTCGAAGTGGATGCGTCCCCGAAAGCGCTCAGAGGGGATCAGCTTTTCGAAGGGGTATTGCACGGTTACCGGGCGCCGGCCCATGTGGTCGAAGACAACCCCCATCCCTTGGCCGATGTACTTGGCGGCTCGGAAGGCATCGCCCACATATTCTTTGACACGCTTGAGAAACGTCATGACCTATGTTCTCCCTCTCTTGCCTCTTTACTTCTCATTCAACCCCCAAAAAAGGTGGGGAAGGCGAGCTTTAGGGCTGCCGTCAGCAGCAAGTTAACAAAGGATACAGGCAGCAAAAACTTCCACCCCAAGTCCAGCAGTTGGTCAATGCGCACCCGTGGCAAGGTCCAGCGCAGCAGGATGGCCAAGAAGATGAAGATAAAAGCTTTGACGATCGTCATGACAATGCCCAAGGCCGCCGCGCCGATCTGCAAGAAGGGGTTATCCAAGGGGATCCCGGCCAAGGCGGCAATCGTTTCCACCGGCACCACGAACGACCAGCCCCCCAAGTACAGCACCGCTGCAATGAGGGAAGCCAGCAGCAGGTTGGCGTAGGATCCCAGATAAAACAGGGCAAACTTCATGCCGGAGTACTCCGTTTGGTAACCGGCCACCAGCTCTTCTTCTGCTTCCGGCAAATCGAACGGGATCCGCTCCGTTTCCGCCAGAGCCGAGATCAGGAAAATGACAAAGCCAATGGGCTGCCGCCACACATTCCAGCTCAGAATGCCCAGGCCGCTCTGCTGTTCGACGATCCCCACAGTGTCCAGACCGTTGCTCATCAACACCACGGCCAACACTGACAGGGCCAGCGGCAGTTCGTAGCTGATCGATTGAGCTGCCGCGCGTAGCCCACCCAGCAAGGAGTACTTGTTATTGGAACCGTAGCCCGACATCAACAAACCGATGGGTTGCACGCTGGAGGTGGCGATCAGGAAGAACACGCCAATGGCAATGTTGGAGATCAATAGGTTCTGGCCAAAGGGAACCACCAGGTAGCACAAAAAGACGGGCAGGAAAACCAATATCGGCCCCAGCGTAAACAAGACTGGGTCGGCCAAGATGGGCAGAACATCTTCTTTGGTCAGCAGCTTGATGCCATCGGCAATCGGGATCAGCACCCCCTGAGGGCCGGCCATGTTGGGGCCAATCCGCTGTTGGGCTGCTGCCGAGATCTTGCGCTCCAGCCAAGTCATGACCATCACCCCCAAGGTGGCGGCGATGATCAGCAGCAACATCGGCAGGGGCATCCAGAGGGCATGGGCTGCACCTGCTCCCAAGCCTAGGTTCTGTAGGGCAGTCTCGAAGCCAAGCTGTAGATCGATACCAGCGTTTGTCATGGGGGTGAGTAGCTCCCTAGAGACGGTTGGTCAGGTAGGGTTCGGGATCCCTGTAGCTAAGTTTTCCCGTTGGGATCCGATTGGGGGGGACGGTTACGGCGGCGTAGCTCCTGCTGGATGATGGCCTGAAGGCGAGCATCAGATAGCTCTTCCGCGCGGCGGCGCCTTTCCTCTTGGTACTTAGCCCATTGCTTGGGGCCAATAATCGCAGCAATGACAGACACAATCAACAGCGGCAGAACCAAGATCGCCCAGGCCATCGCCTTTGTCCTCGCTTTCCGTAAGTATCTTAGCGATCCACCTCGCCCATGATGATGTCAATGCTGCCGAGGATGGCGATCATGTCGGCTACCTTCATGCCGCGAATCAACTGAGGCAGTACCTGCAAATTGACAAAGCCGGGGGGACGGATCTTCCAGCGCCACGGGCAGACGTTGTCGTCTCCCACGATGTAAATGCCCAGCTCTCCTTTGGCGCTCTCCACCCGCACGTAGGCTTCCCCCTTGGGGATCTTGAAATTGGCGGAAGGCTTTTTGCTGATGAACTGGTAGTCCCCTTTGTTCCACTCCGACTTCGGCCCCTCCAGCATCCGCTTGGCTTCCAGGTTTTCAAAGGGGCCGCCCGGCAGAGCCTTCACCGCTTGCTGCACGATCTTGCAGGACTCGCGCATCTCTTTCATGCGCACCCGATAGCGGGCCAGGCAATCCCCTTCGGGGTAAACGGCCACCTCCCAGTCGAAGTCGTCGTAGCACTCGTAGTGATCCACTTTGCGCAGATCCCAGTTGACGCCGCAGGCCCGCAACATGGGACCCGACAGACCCCAGTTGATGGCGTCTTGCTTGGAGATGGCTCCCACCCCTTCCAGCCGCCGGCGGAAAATCGGGTTGTCGGTCACCAGCCGTTCGTACTCATCCACTTTGGGCAGGAAATACTCACAAAAGTCTAGGCATTTTTCCGTCCAGCCGTAGGGCAAATCCACTGCTACGCCGCCTACCCGGAAATAGTTGTTGTTGATCAAGCGCATGCCGGTGACGGCTTCAAACAAGTCTAGGATCCACTCCCGCTCCCGCATGGCGTAGAGAAAGGGAGTTTGTGCGCCCAAATCTGCTAAGAAGGGGCCAAACCAGAGCAGGTGGTTGGTAATACGAGTTAGCTCCAACATGATCACCCGCAGGTAGCTGGCCCGTCTGGGCACGCTGATCCCGGCCAGTTTCTCAACGGCATTGACGGTAATGGCCTCGTTAAACATGCCGGCCCCGTAGTCCCAACGGGAGACGTAGGGCAGGTATTGCACCACCGTGCGGTTTTCGGCGATTTTCTCCATGCCGCGGTGCAAGTAGCCAATCACCGGTTCGCAATCGACGATGTTTTCACCGTCTAGGGTGACCAGCAGGCGCAAAACCCCATGCATGGAGGGATGGTGCGGCCCAAAGTTGAGCAACATCCGGTCGGTACGGGTCTCGATCATGGGCATGGGCATAGCCGCCGCCTCCGCAACTGAAGAATGTTCATGGTCTGCAACATTTGCAGTATAGCGGTTTTCTTCTGCCTTCTCGGGATCCCATGCCATCAAGGATCCCAATCCTCGATATTGAAAGTCTCCAGGGGAACTCAGCTAGAGTGAGAAAAAAGGAGGGAGGCCGATGGCTGTATCCCGTTCACCCTCGAATGGCTCATCCCGACGAGAGCAGCAACATCCGCAATATGCCACCGACCGAGCTGCGCTCGATGAGCTGATGGTGCAGGCTCAGGAGAGGCCCCTCTCCGAGTGGGTGCTGGCGGAAGTTGCCCGTTTGCGCATCCGTTACCACGGTTTTCCCGGTGCCTGGGATCTGCAGCGGGATTTGGATCAAATCCTGGAACAGTGGGGCCTGAGCGAAGAAGAGCTGTTCGCCCGGACTCGCCAGATCCATGCCCGCGGCCAGGTGTACGACCGCAGCTTTAGCACGCGAGACGACTGGGCCTAGTGGAGGGTTTGGGTCGGGATCCCTTACCCCCCTGAGAGAGGGGAGTTTGCCGGTTGTTCATGAGACGTGAAGCTGCTCGGCAAAGATGGGATCCAAAGGCACATCCAGGGCGGCAATCACCTTAGTCCAGAAGTTCATAAAGCCAATCCAAGCCGATAGCTCCACCAGATCTTCATCTGACCAAATGGCTTTTAGCTGGGCAAAGAAGCTATCGGTGACCACCATGCTGGGCACGGTCATCCGCTCGGCGTACTCGATGGCCAGCTTCTCCGCTTCGGTGTAGAGGGTGCTGGTGCGGGCCTGGGCCACCGCCGCAATTTTGGCCGGGGTAGCTCCGTGCTTCTGCGCCTGCAGGGTATGGTAGGGCAGGCAGTAGTGGCGGCAGCCGTTGATTTGGGCAATGCGGATGCTGACCAGCTCCTTCAGCTCTTCAGGCAGGTTGGGGTTTTCCGTGTGCAGCGCCCCGTACAGGTTCATCACGGCTCGCATCAGTTGGGGCTTGTGGGCCATCACCTGCAAGGGGTTCAGGGCGGTGCCGTAGGTTTTTTCCAGGCTTTCGTAAACCTTTTGCAGTTGCTTATCGGCTTTCTCTGGGGTAACAGGAGGGATCCGCATGGACGGTCTATAAAAATTGCAGCATTCTCGACTTTAGCGCGTCTGGGGGATCCGCCCAAGCCTGAGGGGCGCTTCACAGTCTGGGGGAGGGATCCCTTCTCCGCCTGAAGCCAGGCACCTGCCTCCCTTCTTACTTGTCAAGGGTCAAGGATTGCCCAAGGATTGCTCAACGGCTTCCACCTGCTGCTGGGTGGCTGTGGCCCCTTGGTTGAGGGTTTGCTGCAGTTGATCCCGCGATTGGTAAATCTGCAGCGGCCCACCTTGAGGGATCCCTTGCTGGGCAGCTTCTGGGCTGGCTTGCTCTGGTCTCGGCTCCGAACTCAGCGGGTTGCGATAGAGGCGGTTAACCAGCAAAAATCCCACCAGCACCACAGCAGTTGCCACCAAAAGCCGAACCATACTCGGATCCCTTGCAAGCATCTGGTTCTAGAATGCCCAAAAAGAGGAGCAGGTATCCGATGTCGGGCAAAGTTGCGCAAACTTCCCAGCCGGTACGGGTTGGCATTGGCGGCCCGGTGGGATCTGGAAAAACCGCTTTGGTGGAAAAGCTCTGCTTGGCGCTGCGGGACCACCTGTCTTTGGCGGTGGTGACCAACGATATCTATACCCGCGAGGATGCCGAGTTTTTGGTGCGGGCCAAGGCCCTGGAGGCAGAGCGGATCATTGGCGTAGAGACCGGCGGCTGCCCCCACACCGCCATTCGGGAAGATGCCTCCCTCAACCTAGACGCCATTCAGGAGCTGGAGCGCCGCTTTTGCCCCCTAGATCTCATCTTAGTGGAGTCGGGGGGGGACAACTTGGCGGCTACCTTCAGCCCTGAGCTGGTGGACGCCTGCATTTACGTCATCGACGTGGCCGAAGGGGACAAGATCCCGCGCAAAGGCGGGCCGGGGATCACCCGCTCCGACCTGCTGGTGATCAACAAGATCGATCTGGCTCCCTATGTGGGAGCAGACTTGGGGGTGATGGAACGGGATGCCCGTCGCATGCGGGGAGATAGGCCCTTTGTCTTTACCAACCTGCGCACGGGTGAGGGGCTGGAGCAGGTTCTCAGTTGGCTGGAGCGGGAGGTGCTGTTTCGCCCCATCAAGGCCGACCCCCCCTCGGTGAGCCGCCTGTGAACTTCGGTAAGGCCATCTTGAAGGCAACCCGCCGAGGCGACCATACCCACATTTGGGAGTATTCTCAGGCTCCCTTGCAATGGCTGGGATCCCCTGGGGAGCCACCTGTGTACTACCTGCGCAACCCCAACGGCGGCCTGCTGGGTGGGGATCGCCACCGGATCGAGATCGGGCTGGGGCCAGGCTCGGCGCTGGAAATTCGCACCCAAGGGGCAACGCGGCTACATCCCGGCTTGATTCGGCAACAGGTCAGGGTCAAGCTGGCCTCCACCAGCCAATTGATCTGGATCCCTCACCCGACCATTCCGGGGGCAGGGGCAGACTTTCGCCAGCAGGTGCAGATCGAACTGGATCCCACAGCCCGCCTGGCCTATGCCGAGATCTGGACTGCCGGACGGCTGGCCATGGACGAACGCTGGCAGTTTGAACATCTTGCCAACTGCTTGCAAGTTTGGGTCACTGCTGGGATCCCATCCTCCCCCGAGGGGAGAAAACTCTGGCTGCAGGAACACATGGATCTGCACTTTCCCCATCGACAAGTCTCCGCCGCGTCGGTGCTGGGATTCCACCTCTGTTGGGGATCCTTGTATTTGCTGGGGGATTGGCCGGAGCCCCCTTGGCCGACCGTTTGCGTCAGCGGGACAGAGCCCCTACACTGGCTGGTCAAGTCTCCGGATCCCATCTGTAAGGGTTGGATTCTGCGCCAGGTGGGGCCACAGGCAGAGGCCATTTGGCGGCATTTTGGCCAGGTTGCACTACAGCTTGCTCGAGCTAAGGGTGGCTCACCCCAGGGGTGGTAGACTAAGGCTGACTCAAACCAACCGGTTGACCCAAGGCCGAGACGGAGTCCTTTGAACGCTGCTCAACGGATTCTCAGACGCTCTGTCCTCAGGGGGCGAAGCCGCTGGCTGCTCCTCTACGAGAAGGGGATGGCCCTGCTGGCCCTGAGCAATCTGTGCTTGGTGCTCTTCGACATGAGCTACGTGCCTGGGCGAGACTTTTGGCTCCAGGGTCGGGTGCAAATTTTTGGCGCCTTTGGCCCACCTATTCCGCTGCCGATTCTTTCCGAAGAAACCAGCCGTTCTCCGGTGACCGACCTATACGACCCCATCAAGGGCATTGAGCCCAACCCCGAAACCCAGCGCTACTTGGCCTTGGTGGATGAGCTGCGCCAGGTTACCCTGCGGTTTGGCGTGGAGTCGGAAGCGGCAGCACCAATCCTGGCCCGCTTGCGGGAGCTCAGCGACGAGATGATCGAGACCAACCCCTTTCAGGGCGCCAACAAAACCGGCCAGTTTGTGCGTATCCTCAACTTGATGCGGGAGCACATCCCAGAAGCCGACTCCGCCAGAGCCGCCTTTGCCCGCTTTTGGACTGCTGAGTACTTGGCCGGCGCCGATCCCGCAGATGGAATTGAATTTTTCCAGACCCGGCTGCGCCCCCTCTTCGAGACCAACTATTTCCGCCCCATTGGTGAGAGCGGTAACCCTGTTGACTTTTTCCCGGTGCTGGATTTTCCCTTCGTGCTTCTGTTTGGGCTGGAATTTTTGCTGCGCACGGTGGCCATCAGCCGCCGCTACACCGGCGTCAATTGGCTGGATGCCATGCTCTGGCGTTGGTACGATGTGCTGTTGCTGCTGCCCTTTTGGCGCTGGCTGCGGGTGATCCCCGTCACCATCCGGCTGGGACAAGCGCAGTTGCTGGATCTGGAGCGGGTACGCGCTCAGGTGAGCCAAGGCTTTGTCACCAACTTCGCCGAAGACCTGACGGAAGTCATTGTTGTGCGGGTGATTAACCAAATCCAGGGATCCATTCAGCGCGGATCCCTGCCCCTACTGCCGGCAGCACGTACCCCGCGGGACTACATCGACATCAACAACACCAACGAGCTGGAGGCGATTGCCAACCTGGTTTTTCGCATTGTTCTCTACCGCGTTTTGCCCCAGGTGCAACCGGAGCTGCAACAACTGCTCCGCTACAACCTGGATGGCCTGCTCAAGCAGTTGCCTGCCATGCAAACTCTAAAACAGCTTCCCGGCCTGGGATCCCTGCCCAGCCAACTGACGGAGCGCCTGGCCAACGAGCTGACTACCACCACCTACAAAACCCTAACGGGCAGTTTCGAGGATCCCGTTGGCTCCAAGCTGGCAGCGCAACTGATGCAGCGGTTTGGTGAAGTCTTGGCACGAGAACTCACCCAGGAGCACGCTTTGGAGGAAATTCGCTCTCTCCTGCAAGACTTGCTGGAAGAGATCAAGATCAACTACGTCGAGCGGCTATCCCACGAGGATCTGGAGGAGGTGATGGAGCAAACCCGCCAGCTTCGGCAAAAGGCCCAGCAACTGGAGAAAGACCGCCGCAACTAGGGTTGGGAGGATTGGTTGACGAGGTTTCGCCAGTTCAGTAGGATAATGTTTCCAGGTCGGGCGAGTGGCGAAACTGGTAGACGCACCGCACTCAAAATGCGGCGGGAAACCGTGTCGGTTCGAATCCGACCTTGCCCATGCTCCTCAAATCTGTAGGGCTCGCCGCTTTCTGTGTTTGGTAGGTTGATCCGTCTTGCCTCTTCTCACAGGGGTTTGGTGATAGAACCAGCCAAGCCTTTCTGGAGCAGGGTGCCAGCGGGACGGAGTCCTTAGATAGGGCAGCCAGAATCGGGCTCATTCTGCATCCTAGAGATGAAGCTCTAGCCGCTAAACTGGGGAATCATGGATGCAACTTTGGAATCTTTCTTTGCCTCTGCCACCCAAATTGGGCTAGGTCTAGCAGGCTTGCTGGCTATGCTCACCCTGCTGGCCTGGATCCGCAATTGGCCCTTGAAGTTTGCGCTGGTGGGCTACACGGCGTTTGCGCTGGTTTTAACAGCGGGATGTTTTGCCCTCAGCTTGGGGCCGATCTTTCGCTCCCGCATTCCCGGTGCTGCCCCCTACACCACCGTCTATGACCAAGGGGCGGATCGAGCGGTTATTGCTGTCAGCCCGGATATCACCCCAGAGCAACTGATCCTCACCCTGAAGCAGGCGGCCAGCGATTTGGGATCCCCGGGCCGCTTCTCCACCGGTTCGCCGGTGTTCACCTTGCGGGCCCGCACCGTCATCCATCCCGAGCCGGGAGTTTCCGAGCCGTTGCTCTTGGGCACGCTGCAACAGCCGTTGGGAAAGCGCCTGCGCACCCCAGAAGAACAACAGCAGCAGCAGATCCATCTAGAGGAAGAGGCCTTTGCCCGGCTGCGGAAGTTGGCCCAGGGTCAGGCTTCTGCCGCCTTGTCTGCAGAGGGAGCGGAAGAGCCAACCACCGGGATCCCACTTGCCCAGTCTTGAGCGCTGAGCCAGCGGCGCAGATCCTGTCCCACCCGGTCGGGGATCTCCCAGGGAAAGAGATGAGCCACGTTGGGATAGACAATGCAGGTGCAGTGGGGCAGGGCGCGGGCTGTGGCCAGGCTGCTGTTGGCGGTGATGTGGCGATCCCGCTCGCCGGCCATAAGCAGTACCGGGATGCGAATTCGGTGCAGATCTCCCTCGCGGTTGTAGCCCCGTTGCAAAGCGGCGCGCAGAGCTTGGCGAGCCTGGGGGGAGGTGTGCAGATAGGCGGGCAAGGCCATGTGCGCCAAATACCGATAGGCCGTTGGGGTCTGTTGCTGCATCAGGTAGCGGTAAAGGGAGCGACGGCCAAAGGTCTCGATGTTCCATTCCCAGCCGGGCCAAAGCCAGTTGAGCAGCGAGGCAACGCCGGTGTTGACCTGATCCCAAAAATCGGTGGGGGGATGGTTGCTGCGGGGGCAGGCGGCACTGGCCACCAAGACCAAACCCTTTACCCGCTGCGGCAGCCGCAAAGCCAACTCCAGGGCCAGGATCCCGCCCAAAGACCAGCCCAGCACCAGACACGCCTGCCAGCCCAGGCGATCCAGCAGCCGCTCCAAGTCCTCTAGGTGATCCTGCATCTCAAAGGGATCCGTCACCTGGGAATGCCCGTAGCCACGCAGATCTGGCGCCACACAGGGGTGGATCCCCGCCACTGCCTCTGCAAATACCGCCATGCAGTCGGCATTGCCCGGATGGCCGTGGAGCATCAAGATTGGGAGGGAGGGGATCCCTTCTCCCCAAGTACGATAGTGGAGCTGCAGGCCCATCGCTTGACATTCTCCCTGCCCTAAATGGCAAGGATTCTTTCCCAGGTTGCAGGATGACTCCTAACTTTCTGAGCTACACCACCCTTGCAAGTGGTGGGGGATGCTATGACGCCACCTACTGGGATGAACTCCCAGATACTTTCCCTGTTGACACTGCGCCCTATTCAAGTTGGCGGAGTTCGTTCAACACCATAGCACAAAGCCGCCCTGGTCGCGTCAGCGGGCCGTAGGCCTTAGGGCGGGGCTTGCAACCCAGTTTTCTTGGTCAAAGCTTCTCTTCTGCCCCTGTTTTGAAACTGATCCGAGGCCAATACCCTATTTTTCTCCCTGCCTAGTGCCTCTCTGGCCGATGTCGGGTAGATTTGGCGGTAGCCATCGCTGAAGAATCGGTCAACGCTTTATGAACAGCCCGATCCAGGATTGTGAGCCCCCCGTTTCACCTCGCTCTGAGCAGGGCAGTCTGGGTTGGAGCCTTCCCCTGAAAGGCTTGGGATTTGGCTTGTTTTTCGGATCCCTGGTTTGGGCAGGATGGGCAAGTCAACTCCAACTGTGGGCCCAGCCGGTCGAACAGCAACCCCAGGAGGAAGTCTTAGTGCCAGGGCGCAATTTGGATCCTGGGGCACAAATCCGGGTGCGTAACGAGCTGGTCAAGATCTGTGGGGACTATCGTTGCGAAGATTACCGCTTTTCGGTGCGGGTACTGATCAGACCTGAAGACACTCTGGAAACTCTGCTGGGGCGGCTGGATACGGAGATGCTGCGGGAGGTGGATCGGGTGTTTCAAACTCGGCCCGATCTGAATCGGGTCATTGTCGATGGCTACGTCTTCTCGGGTACTCCCGCTTTTGTCAGCCGGGAAGTGCTGCTGCAAACAATGTTTGTGCCTCGTCACCGTTGGGAAGTGGGCCGCTTTGGGCCGGAGCAAGATGGGATTTTCTATGCCGAGCTGTTGAGACAGGTGACGCCCTTTCTAACTCCATCTCCAACCCCCACGCCTACACCTGGGCCTGTGCCTGGAGAAGCTGTGCCCCCTCTGCCCCCGCCTCCTGGGGAAACTCCTCCCATAGAGGCAACGCCTACCCCTCAAGAAACCCCAGCCCCTCCGCCTCCGCCCCAAGGGGATGTGATCCAGCGGCAGCCGATTCAGCCCTGATGGGTTTGTTGGGTAGCTGAGCCTGGGTTGTGAAGGATCCCTCGTTATAGTCATTTCAAACCAGATTGAGATACTCCCCAAGCGCTCCGCGCCGCTGCCCTTACCCCCAGTTTCTCTCTGGGAGAGGGAGTTAGGAATCGACATAACGAACCGTTTCACTGCTGTTTGAAATAACTAACTATAATTTGTGACCAGGCCAGTGCCCTCCCAGTTGTCGCGGGGTTGAGTCCTGAGCCGAGGTGATCTAGGCTTCAAAAGTGGAGGGATCCCTCCAATTCATTGCTTGACTGGTGTGTGGCGGCATGGCAGGACACAGCAAGTGGGCCAACATTAAACGGCAAAAGGCCCGTGTAGATGCCAAAAAGGGCAGCCTCTTTACCAAACTCTCGCGGGCCATCATCGTGGCAGCTCGCAACGGCTTGCCAGATCCGGATGGGAATTTTCAGTTGCGGGCGGCAGTGGAGAAAGCCAAAGCAGCGGGGATGCCCAGCGAAAACATTGAACGAGCCATTGCCAAGGGAGCCGGCAACTGGAGCGACGACAGCCCCCTGGAAGAAGTTCGCTACGAGGGCTACGGCCCCGGTGGGGTGGCTGTGTTGATCGAAGCCATGACCGACAACCGCAACCGCACGGCTGCCGAGGTGCGAGAAGCCTTCAGCAAAACCGGCGGCAGCTTGGGAGAAGCCGGCTGCGTGAGCTGGCTGTTCCGGCAAAAAGGGGTGATTAGCCTAGAGGGGGTGACAGATCCCGAAGCTCTGCTGCTAGCGGTAGCCGAAGCAGGCGGGGAGGATCTCAAGGTAGAGGGAACCGACGCAGAAGTCTACTGCGATTACACCCTGCTGGAGCAGGTGGCCACCTACCTCAAAAAAGAAGGCTACCAGGTGCAAGAGGCGGCCATCCGCTGGATCCCCTCTACGGAGGTGCATGTGGAGGATCCCGAGACAGCCAAGCTGGTACTGACCCTCATGGAGCGGCTGGACCACTTGGATGATGTGCAAAATGTCTACGCCAACTTTGAGATCGACGAGGCATTGATGGAGAGCCTGGCCTAAAGGTTCTAGCGCAGCTTGACGGCGGTGCCGGCGGCGGTAACGAGGATCATTGTCGTGCTCATGTTGGTATGAATGCTAACGCCTAGGATGCCATTTGCTCCCAAACGTTTGGCTCGCTGCTCCAACTCTTCCAAAACCTTTTTCTGGGCATTCTCGAGAACTTCTTCATAGGTTCTTGTGCGTCCCCCGATGATGTTGCGGAGGGCAGCAAGGAAGTCCCGTAGAACATTGGTGCCATAAACTACCTCGGCGGTAACAATGCCCAAGTAACGCTCAACCTCTCTACCTTGGAGCACGTCTGTAGTGGTCAGCAGCATGGCTTGTTTCCGCGTCACCCCCTCACAAGCTAGCCAATCCTCTCCAAGGTGGAAAGCTCTCCAACCAAGTGGTGGGAGCTAGAATGAGCTACCTCTAGGGCACCGTTTTTCAGCTAGCCAATGACAGCCCTAGTTCGCGTAGTGGGGAGCTTGAATCTGGACTTAGTGGTGCAGGTACCACGCCATCCTGGGCCTGGGGAAACGGTGCTGGGATCCGACTACGCCACCTACCCTGGCGGCAAGGGGGCCAACCAAGCGGTGGCAGCGGCACGGGCGGGAGCCCAGGTGGAGATGTGGGGGGCAGTGGGATCTGACAGCTTTGGCCGCCTGCTGAAAGAGAACCTGGAGCAGAACGGCGTCGATACCCACCACCTGCGGGAGCTGGAAGGGCCCAGCGGCATCGCTCTGATCACTGTGGATCCAGCAGGGCAAAACCGGATTGTGGTCAGCCCCGGCGCTAACAGTCGCTACACCCCCGCCCAGCTGCCTCCTTGGACGCCGGCAGCGATGGTTCTGCTGCAACTGGAAATCCCCCTGGCCACGGTGCAGGCGGTGGCAGAGCAAGCCTTTGCCCAAGGGATCCCCGTCCTGCTCAATCCAGCCCCTGTGGTGCCCCTGCCGGGATCCCTGTTGCGCCAGGTGCGCTACTTGGTGCTCAACGAAAGCGAAGCGGCTGCCCTTGCCCAATCTCCTGTGGAGACGCCGGAACAAGCCCAAAAGATCGCTCAGGAGCTCCAGAAGCACGGGATCCCAACCGTTATCCTCACCTTGGGAGGGGCAGGGCTGGTCTGGGCAGATGGGGAAGAAAGTGGCCATTGGCCCGCCCATCCCGTGGAGGTGGTGGATACCACCGCTGCCGGAGATGGGTTTTGTGGGGCCTTAGCTGCCTGTTTGGCTGCCGGCAGATCCCTGAGGGAAGCCCTGCGTTTTGCCAATGCCGCCGCTGCCTTGGTTGTAACCCGTGCAGGAGCCCAACCCAGCTTGCCCCAACGCTCTGAGATCGAGGCGTTTTTGGCCTCTGCCGTAGAAACAGCATAGACTGCTGCTTATCAAAAGTTTTCGACGTCTGCGGTGGAGAAGTTCATTGGCCGTTTGCGTGAGCGCTATGGGGAAACCGCAACCTCCACAGGACAGAGCGGGGCCAAATCCTTTTTCGGAGCTGCTACTCATAGCCGGCGGAGGGGATCCCTTGCTCCATTGAGTACTGCTCAATAGTGCCTTATCTTCCCTTGTGGGTGTCTTTAGAGTTAGGTAGTGAAAAGAAAGTATTCGGTAATTCTGATAAAGGCCCGTGAGTACCCTCCTTGCTGAAGATGACGCTCTCTACCGTCAGCATGTTCATAGCCTGCTAACACAACATTTGCCTGAGTTCGGCCCGGTGTATATAGCCTCGAATGGTAGAGAGGCGTTGGAACTTTACCGTCAGCACCACCCCAACTTTGTGTTGATGGACATTCGCATGCCTGAGATGACCGGGATCGAGGTAGCGCGGCAGGTTTGGTCAGAGTGCCCCAGCACGCGCATCATTTTTTGGTCGCATTTTGCCGATGAAGTCTATGTGCGGGAACTGCACAAGATCGTGCCTCCGCAAACCGTCTATGGCTACCTTTTGAAAAATTGCACCGATGAAAAATTGGTCAGCGCTATCCAAGCAGTGGTGCAGGATGAGCAATGTGTGATCGACCGAGAGGTGCGCGGAGTCGATTCCCGTTCACAAAACAAAATTACCGGTCTCAGCGACGCCGAGTACGAAGTGTTGATCGACATTGCCCTCGGCCTCACCGACCAAGCCATTGCTGCACGGCGCTTTTTGTCCCGCCGAGGGGTAACCAACCGTCTGCGCAACCTCTACGACAAGTTAGAAGTCAGCAACGACCAAATTGAGAGCGACGAGTGGGGAACCACCTTCAGCTTGCGGGCGCGAGCCATCCGTCTTGCCTTCAAACGGGGGTTGATCAACGCCCAACTGCTGGATGAGGAGGAAGTGCATTTGGATCACTGGCTCAGCCGCTACCGACTGGATCCGCTGGACTAGAGAGGGGGTGTTCGAGCCGTCATCGCTCTTGGCAAGCACTTGTAGTCAATTCCCTTGCCAGCGACCAAGGAGACTTGGGCTCAATGGCTGGCCACCCCGCCAAAGAACTGGGATCAAAGCTCCCTCGTACCGCTATGGAGAAGCAAGCCGGCAGTGTGGGGGGTCGCTAGCGGAAAATCATCTCGGCAACCGCCTCAAAGCCGGCATCCAACAGCCGATCCAAGACCGACTGGGCCTGGCTGCGACTGTCGTACAGGCCCGCCTGCAACACTGTTCTGCCGTTGAAAACCGTTTCCACCGCGTCGGGGATGAGCTGCCGCAATCGGTTCAAGTCATCGCTGCTTTTGGGGGTCACCAACACGCGAAATTGGGTTGCCGAGCCCACAGCAGCCACAGGGGGGGCAACTGGAGTTGTAGTGGGAGCAGAGGGAGTGGCCGGGATCCCTGCCGATGAGCGACGGGCCGGCGGGGGCAGAAGGGTGGTGATATCTGTGAGGGGAGCCGAGGGTGGCCTGGGAACAGGAGCTGCGGGGGCAGGGCCAACCGGCTGAGCAGGTGCGGTAGAGCCATCTGGCGTGAAGGGGACGGCAACAAACTCCTGCACTTGGGGTTGAGTGTCCGCCGGCTGGGCAGGAACGTTGGGCAAAACGCGCCCCCCCGATCCCGATAGAGAGGCAACTGGGCTGGGATCCGTCGATTGCGGCACCGTCACAACCGGTAAGGTGGAGGGGGTCTCAGCGGCTGGCCGGGGATCCCTGGGAGTAGCCGGCTGGGACGGGGCACTGGGCAGAGCCAAAGTGCCAGGAGCAATGGGGCGGGGAGCGCTATCGGGGAGAGCGGCGACGGTGGTTTGACCGGACAGATCCAGATCCCCTTTGGCTTTGCCCCGCAGTTGGTTGCCGTTGGCATTGATGCGCAGGCCGCGGGTGGCGTTGTGGATGTCGTATTGGCCGTTGCCCTCAAAGATGTTGTTGCCGGGATCCGTGGCCGTGCCTAGATCCGGCTGGGCGTTGGTGATGGCAGTGAGGCCGGTCTCCAAGTTCTGGGCGATGAGATTGTTGCGCAGGATGGGCCTGGAGCTGCCCCCGACAACCACGCCGGTACGGTTCTGCAGAATGCGGTTGTTGCGCACAACAGGCGCCGAGCGTTGGTCGATGGTGAGGCCAAAGCCGGTTTCTTGGAACAGGTTATTGACGATGGTGGGCTGGGAGGTGCCCAAAACGGAAATGCCGTTGGCCCCGTTTTTATAGAAGCGGTTGCCCTCTACCCAGGGATTGGCAGCGCCAGCAATGAAGATCCCATCGTGGATGCTGCCCACAAAGCTGTTGTTGAGAATGCGCGGGGAGGCAGATTCCACCCAGAGGGCATAGCCGCGCCGCCCCTGGTTGCGCAGGGTAATTCCTCGCACTTCTGCGCCGGTCTCTGCCAGCAGAGCAACATTTTGTCGGCCTAGGGTCGGGCTCATGTAGGTACCGCCGCCGGTGATGAGATAGCCCTCTCCCAAGGTGGACTCGTCCCCACGCAAGGTGAGGCCGGCTTTCAGACGGATGGGGAAGGTTTCGCCGCTCTCCTCGCTATATACCCCGGGAAAAAGCTGAATGACGCTGCCAGCCTCAGCCCGCTGAATGGCATAAGTAATCGTCTTGAAGGGGTTATTGCGGGATCCATCCCCACGGGTATCGCTGCCGTTGGCCGCATCCACAAAAATAGCCGGGCGATTGTCCGGGAGAGGGGGAGCTTGAGGCAGGGTCTGCTCGCCGGTAATACCAGTGTCCAGGGAAGTTTGCGCCCAGCCAGGATCCAATTTGGCTGCTAGCAGTAAGGTGGTGCCGAGTAGCAGAGAGGACGCCAGCCGCACCAGCATTGCCCAGCGGTAACACTGCACCCGCAAGCCGGGCAGGACTGCTGTAGATTGGTGTTCGCCACATTGCTGCAGGCTAATAGGCAATATGAACAGTAAGGAAGAGATCATAGTGGTTATCCCCACACCAGGCTGGGCTAGAGAAGGAAAGCCGAGGTCATCTTACCAAACTGAGCAGGCAGGGGCCTGCCCTATTCTCCAACTCTAAATACGGACTAACGCAGGCTTTTTTTGCAAATCTGACACTAGCCCTAGAGTATCATCCTTTCTTGCGCCATGACCTACAGAACCCTTGCCCCCGAACATCTGCCCCAAGAGCCGCCGCTGGTTGAATCCGAGATCCTGCTGTCTCCGGTCTCACCGTGGCAACCCCTGATTCATCTGCTGCTGTTGGGGATCCCGGCCTTCTTGCTGCTCTTGGGAAAGCTGATGGCTCAGCCGGTCTTGGGCTGGGGGGCGGTGCTGGCTTGGCTGGGCCTGGCGGGCTGGTGGGGGCGATCGCTTTGGGCTCAGATCGGACGCCGTCTTTGGCAGTGGCTGACCACTTGGCCTCAATTGGCCTGGGCGGGAGTGGCCCTCAGCTTGGCCGTGATGGGAGGGATTGCCGGGAGCGGGTTGTTTTCTGCCTTGGGATCCCTGAGTTGGGAGGCGATTGGGGCTTTGGGAGAAGTGTTTGGGGCCACAGGCCAGATCTTGATCGCCATCCTGGCCGCCTACATCGCCTGGCGGCAGTACATCATCTCCCGCGATCTCACCATTCAGCAGAATATCATCACCCAGCAGCAGACCATCGACGCCTACTTTGAAGGCATTTCCAACCTGGTCTTGTCTCCCGATGGGCAGTTGGACGATTGGCCCCTGGAGCGGGCCATTGCTGCCGGGCGCACGGCTGCTTTGTTGAACGGGGTGGATCGCTTCGGCAAAGCCAAGATCCTGCGCTTTCTCTCCACCGCTAACCTGCTCAGCCCTCTGCGGCGAGACGAACACCTGGGCCGACCCATTCTGGACGGCAAAGGGGGTTACCAGCGGGATCGCGTGAACGGCATCCGAGTGGTCAACCTGGGCACGATGCTGGAGGGAGCCGACCTGCATGGCACCCTGTTGCGAGCGGTGGATTTCAGCGAAGCCAGCCTGGAGCGGGCCAACCTGAGCGGCTGCGATCTCAGCCACACCAATCTGTGCGGAGCTAACTTGCGGAATGCCGACCTGCGCGGGGCCGATCTCTACCGCGCTTTGCTGTTTGTGGGATCCCCTCAGACGGCTTCCCCCGCTCAGCCGGGGCAAAAGCCGGATTTTAAGACCGGAGCCTACACCGGAGCTATCGTGGCAGGGGCAGATTTCCGCCAGGCTCGCCGCCTTTCCCCCGAACAGCGGGCCTACCTGGCCGCCTGGGGGGCCGAGCTGGATCCCGAGTCCGAACCTCCCCTCAACTCTCCTAGGCCGCGTTCGGATCCTGCCGACAAAACAGAGTCGTTTCCCCCACCTGCCCCAAGCCCTTGAGCGAGAATGCATTGATGAGCCTGGTTCAGGGCTTTTGCTGCCGATTTTTCGGCCATTGCAACCCGTCTCTTCCATGGGGATGAGGGCGATCCCTTTCAATTCTCAAACATGGCACGGTTGCTCACCAAGTTCTGGCTGCTGGAGCGCTATCTATTTGGGCAGATGCTCACCCCAGTGCTGACCGGTGTTGCGGGGGGAACCCTGCTGCTGCTGGTGGGCCGACTGTTTACCCTGGCCGAGCGGCTGGTCGAGGGATCCGTCCCCCCCCTGACGGTGTTGCGCCTCTTGGTTTTGGATCTGCCGGAGATGGTGGTGCTGGGTATGCCCATTGCCGCCTTCTTTGCCACCATGCTCACCTTGGGCAAGCTGAGCGGCAACAGCGAGATCACCGCTATGCGGGCAGCCGGGATCCCGTTTAGCCGGATTTTCCGGCCCCTGCTGCTGGTGGGGTTGGCCATGAGCTTGAGCGCTTTTTTCATTAGCAACGTGCTGCTGCCGGCCAGTAAACAGCAAATCCGCCAGATCGATCAGCAAGCTTTGCTGGCCCAGGCCACCACCCCGGTGCAATACGATGTCTTTTTCAAAACCGAAGACAACCTCTGGTTCTTCATCCGCCAAGTGGATCCCCGGTTAAATACGATGCAAGATGTTACGATTTTGCGGGTGAATCCCTTGCCGGGGGGCAAATACCAGTTGGCGGAAGTGACCTTGGCCGCTCAGGCAGTGTGGAATGGACTGGAGTGGAGCCTGAGCGAAGGGGCAACCCACCTTTACAGCCCCACCGGCCTCAGCATTGCCGAGCAAACGTTTCATCGCAAGCCGTTGCAAGTTTCTCAGGATCTGGCTACCCTGACGCAGCCGCCGGTTCCCCCCAGCGAGTTGAGCTTGCCGGAGCTGGCAGAGCGGATTTCCCGCCTGGCCCGCTCCAATCTCAATACTCAGGCTCTGCGCACCGAGTTCCACATGCGCTTCTCCCTGCCCTTGGCCAGCTTTTTTGCCGTGCTGATTTCGCTACCCCTGGGATCCACCACTGCCCGGCGGGTGGGACGCTACGGGGGCGTCGTCTTCGGGATCCTGTTGGTGTTTGCCTACTACGTGGTTCTGAGCGTGTCTCGCAGCTTGGGAGAAGTGGGAGCCCTTCCCCCTTGGGCGGCAGCCTGGAGCTTCAACATCTTGTTCGGCGGCATCGGACTGGTGCTGCTGGCCCGTTTCCTGCGCTAGGGATCCACCCTAGAATCCGCCAGTCTCAGTTCTCAAGGATGTCTCGAAGAAGGCAGGGATCAACTTTCCTTTCTCTCTCCTCTCGCCTCGCGTAGCTCAGGTTTCCGTCCCCTTGCGGGGAAAAGGTAGGGATCAACTTACAAAGGACGGAGTTCGTCTTATTTACAAAGATGGTTTCCGTCCCCTTGCGGGGAAAAGGTAGGGATCAACTGAACAAGCAACCAACCTACGTCGAAATCTGGCGGAACCCGTTTCCGTCCCCTTGCGGGGAAAAGGTAGGGATCAACGCAAAGGGGCCTAAAATCCGTCCTAACAAGCCAGTGCAACCGTTTCCGTCCCCTTGCGGGGAAAAGGTAGGGATCAACTCCGTAAGTTCCTCAGTAAACAAAAAGTCCATGTCGAGAGTTTCCGTCCCCTTGCGGGGAAAAGGTAGGGATCAACCGCATAGGCATCGGAGAAGGCAGAGAAGTACGTACGTATTGTTTCCGTCCCCTTGCGGGGAAAAGGTAGGGATCAACGTCATTAAGGCAAAAGCGAAAAGCCAGTCCCCTGGCGAGTTTCCGTCCCCTTGCGGGGAAAAGGTAGGGATCAACTGTTCTTTATTCCCGTACAAGGGAGGTCGTATGATGTTTCCGTCCCCTTGCGGGGAAAAGGTAGGGATCAACGAGTTAGCTTCACTCCACCTACCCGGGACACCAGTGGAGTTTCCGTCCCCTTGCGGGGAAAAGGTAGGGATCAACCTGTAATAAATCTCGGGAAGCGGCTCCGACTATACCGTTTCCGTCCCCTTGCGGGGAAAAGGTAGGGATCAACTTGGAGTTTGTCAATAAGCCCTTTGAGTGGGCTGAAATAGAGTTTCCGTCCCCTTGCGGGGAAAAGGTAGGGATCAACTTGGGTACGCCTCACAAAGCGCTGCCCGTACCTCTAATATGTTTCCGTCCCCTTGCGGGGAAAAGGTAGGGATCAACGAGTGAAATAGTTCCCATTAACGCCGATAAGGTTCGGGAAGTTTCCGTCCCCTTGCGGGGAAAAGGTAGGGATCAACTCCTTCCAGGTCTTGACAACGAGGGGCGGAGCCCCAGCGTGTTTCCGTCCCCTTGCGGGGAAAAGGTAGGGATCAACTTAGAGCAGGTTATTGTGATTCACCTGCCTAATAGGGGGGTTTCCGTCCCCTTGCGGGGAAAAGGTAGGGATCAACTAGGTACTCTTGATAGGTTAACCACACCCTACTGGCAGTTTCCGTCCCCTTGCGGGGAAAAGGTAGGGATCAACGGTCGTTACATGATAGTGGAGTTATTCCACAAGACCTTCCTGTTTCCGTCCCCTTGCGGGGAAAAGGTAGGGATCAACCTCTGTTTGCGATCCGTGGCCTTGCCACGGCTGCTGCGTTTCCGTCCCCTTGCGGGGAAAAGGTAGGGATCAACGGACGCCGGACGAACTTGCCTACATGGCTGAAGAGGCGTTTCCGTCCCCTTGCGGGGAAAAGGTAGGGATCAACGGCGAGCAGGTATTTTCCATCGGCAGCACCGAATTTGAAGTTTCCGTCCCCTTGCGGGGAAAAGGTAGGGATCAACGTGCTCAAGAGCGGGTTAAGTACCTGTTAAACCGACGTTTCCGTCCCCTTGCGGGGAAAAGGTAGGGATCAACGTACTACAATTGAATCTTCTGGGTACCCCCAGGTTTGGGGCGTTTCCGTCCCCTTGCGGGGAAAAGGTAGGGATCAACGTTGGACTTTGAACTAGTTGATCGTGGAGATCATGTAGGTTTCCGTCCCCTTGCGGGGAAAAGGTAGGGATCAACCCTACCCCCGGAAAAGCTTGAATCCATGCAGTTTTCAAGGTGCGTTCGCGAGGGAGTACGGAGACTTCGTGACATAGATATTAACATTGCTCTTGGGGATAAGCGCAAGCAAGAAAATTGGGCTTTCTGAGGCTGTTATGTCTTGTTTTCGTGCCAATCATGGCAAGAGATCTAGGTTTGCCCTTGAAATCTTGAGCTAACAAAATTAGCCTGGCGATTGCTTGCCCCGACAGATCGCGCACAAAACTTTACGATTTTCGCTCTCCTGCTCAGGCCAGGGATCCCATCGGGGAGAGAGTCTGTCTAGACTGGAAAGCAGCCCTACGGGGATCCCTATGCGAATTGGCGTGCCCAAAGAGATCAAAGAGCAAGAGTTCCGTGTCGGGCTGACACCGGCGGCGGTGCGGGCCTTGACCGAGCAGGGGCATCAGGTGTGGGTGGAAACCCAAGCAGGCCAGGGGGCGGGCTTCACGGATGAGGACTACCAAAAAGCGGGGGCCAAGCTGGCTGTCACTCCTGAGGAGATCTACCGGCAGGAGCTGGTGGTGAAGGTAAAGGAGCCCTTGCCTGCCGAGTATCCTCTGCTCCATCCCGACCTCATCCTGTTTACCTATTTGCACTTGGCCGCCAGCCGCGAGCTGACCCAGGCGCTGCTGCAGTCGGGAGCCACCTGCCTCGCCTATGAAACGGTGGAATGGGCGGATGGATCCCTGCCCTTGTTGATGCCCATGAGCATGATTGCCGGGCGGCTCTCGGTGCAGTTTGGCGCCCATTACCTGACCCGACAACAGGGGGGGCGAGGCGTGTTGCTGGGCGGGATCCCGGGGGTGCCGCCGGGGCGGGTGGTGATCCTGGGCGGGGGAACCGTGGGCACTGAGGCGGCCAAAATGGCCGTAGGCTTGGGGGCACGGGTGCAGATTTTGGACATTAACCTGCAGCGGCTGAACGAGCTGGAGCTGATTTTTGGCTCGCGGGTAGAGCTGCTCTACAGCACGGCCCAAAGCGTGGAAGAGTGTGTTCGCGAGGCCGACCTGCTGGTGGGGGCAGTGTTGGTGCCGGGAAGGCGGGCGCCGGTCTTGGTGGGAGAAGAGTTGGTGGCCCAAATGCGTCCTCGCTCCCTCATTGTGGATGTGGCGGTGGATCAGGGGGGGTGCATCGCCACCACACGGGTTACCACCCATGCCCAGCCGGTTTACGAAGCCTACGGGGTGCTACACTACGGCGTTCCCAACATGCCCGGAGCCGTTCCCTGGACTTCGACCCAAGCGCTGGTCAACGCCACTCTCCCCTACATCCTCAAGCTGGCCAACCTTGGCCTGGCCGCTGCTTTGGAACAAGACCCGGCCTTGGCCAAAGGGCTAAACGTCAGGGCAGGCAAGCTCATCCACCCGGCAGTGCGGGCCACTTTTCCAGATTTGGGCTAGCTTGTTCAGGCATCGGTGGGATCCCCTGGAGCAGATGCTACTGTCGCCAGGACAGGACATAGCGCTCCAGAGCCGCGAAAAAGGTGTAGAGCAAGACACCCATGAGGCCGAGGGCAGCCAAACCCGCAAAGGCCAAAGGCACATCAAAAGAAGAACTGGCCGACACGATCAGGTAGCCCAGCCCCTGGTTAGAAGCCACCGTCTCCGAGATCACCGAGCCGACAAAAGCAAAGGAGATGGCCACTTTCAACGAGGCAAACAGGTAGGGCATGCTGTGGGGTAGCCCCACCTTGGTGAAAATCTCCCAAGAGCTGGCCCCCAACGAGCGCAGCACATCCCGCATTTCGGCTTCCACCGTCTCCAGCCCCACCGCCACATTGACCGCAATGGGGAAAAAAGCCAGCAAAAAGGCCGTGATCACCGCCGGGATCGTGCCCAAGCCAAACCAAATCGCCAGCAGTGGCACCAAAGCCACCTTTGGGATGGTGTTAAACCCCACCAGCAGCGGGTACAAACACAGATGGGCCAGGCGAGAGCTGCCGATGATCGCTCCAAGCACTATCCCCCCCACCAAAGCCAGCACAAAGGCCAGCAGCGTCGAAGTGAGGGTGGTTAGGGAGTGACGCAGAATCACCGGGCTCCATTGGTTCATGGCTGCCAGGATCTCGGTGGGCGCCGGCAGAATGAAGCGAGGAACATTGAACAGCCCCACCCCCACCTGCCAGAGCACAAGGGTCAAAACGATGGTGGCAGCAGGTAAAACAACAGAAGCCGCTTTGGTCTGCAAAAATCGGTCAAATGATTTTTTCATCGGGATCCCTCGGCAGAGTTGGGCAGTAGTCTATCCAGGCTTGACTAGGCCAATGGCTGTTTAGCCTAATAGCTGCGCCGAATGTGCTTGCGCACTTCCGAGACCAAGTGGTGAAACTCGTCCGTCAGGCAGATCTCCAGCGGGCGTGGACGGGGCAGATCCACTTTGAGGGAAAAGATGATCTCGCTCGGTCGTGGCCCCATCACATAAATGGTATCGGAGAGGAAAACTGCTTCCCGCAAGTCGTGGGTGATCAGAATAGCAGTGCAGCCGGTGCGCATCCACAGCCGTTGCAACATTTCCCACATATCCTCGCGGGTAAAGGCATCCAGAGCAGCAAAAGGTTCGTCCAACAGCAACAGCTCCGGCTGATGGATCAAAGCGCGGCACAGGGAAGCCCGCTGCCGCATTCCCCCGGAAAGCTGCCAAGGATAGGCTTTCTGAAAACCCTCCAAGCCCACGGTGGCCAGCAGCTCCAGCGCCGACTTCTCGTGCTGGGCCAGGTTTTGCTTGAAGGTGCGCTTGTAGGGCTCTACCACCTCCAACGGCAGCAACACGTTCTCCAGGGTTGTGCGCCAGGGCAGCAGCACCGGGTTTTGAAAGGCCATGCCCACACTCTTCAGGGGGCCAGCGATGGGCTGCAACTGAAAGTAGAGGGTGCCGCCATGGTCAGTGTTCAGGCCGGCCATCATCTTCAAAAGAGAAGTCTTGCCACAGCCGCTCGGCCCAACAATGGAGACAAACTCCGAGTGGGCAACAGAAAAGCTGACGTCGCGGATGATCGTGACTGGGGATCCCTTGGTGGGGTACTGCAGCGAGACGTGGCGCAACTCCAGAACGGGCTTGCCCGAAACAGCGGGGGAAGATAACCCACTTTGAACCACCCTCTGCGACTCCAACATTGACTCAACTCCAATGATTTTCATAGTGGCCCAAGTGAGGGCTGATCCCCCTGATCCAGACAGATGATGGCGGGAGCAATGAGGGTTGCAGGCCGGTTTATCTCGATTGGTATGGCCAACCCCATCCCCACTACATCAGAGAGAGGGGCAGCCAGCTGTGTTGCCAGATACTTTGTGGGCCGGTGACGTCCCCCCATTTTCCGCTTCAGGAGATGTGGGATCCCCGAGGGCCCGGTCATCGAAGACAGTAAACTACCCGACACCCGTGCTATGCGCAGGGTGCGGGCTTTATCCCAATCCCTAGCGGCCCCAGAGGACAGCTAAGTTTCGGAATTTCAGGCGAGTTTACAGTCGCCCCAAGGAGAGAGATTACTTGAGCAGCGTTATAGTCAGCATCTCCTTCCCATCCACAGTGCCCACACTTGAACGACTTGCCACTGCGATAGGACTTGCCCTGCTCAGGGTGGATGTGCAGGCATTTGTGGCAGGTCTGGCTGGTGTAGGCGGGCGGCACCAGTACCACAGGCACTCCAGCAATGGCAGCCTTGTAGGCCACAAACATCCTGAGCTGGTAGAACGCCCAGTTGTTAGTCCTGCGCCGCTCAGCCTTACTTCGAGACTTCTGATTCAAGCAATCTCTGATGCCTGTCAAGTCTTCAAAAGCCAGTGCCGCACCAATAGCCTGGGCATCCCTGACCAAGGTTTTGCTGATGTTATGGTTCAGCCATGTCTGGTAGCGCCGTTCTCTCCCAGAGAGCCTTCTCAGCAACCTCCTAGAGCTGCGAGTGCGTTTGGATTGAACCTTGGCGCGTACACGGCTGAACCGGTCACGGACGGCCTGGATGTGCTCTCCACTCCAGGAGCGTCCGTTGCTAGCGGTGGCGATATCCCGCCTGCCCAAGTCAACTCCGATCACCTTTGGAGTTTTGCCAGTCGGGGGAGTATCCAGCTCAACAGCAATGTTGATGTAGTAGTCCCCTTGCTTGGTCTTGGACAGAGTAGCGCTGGTGGGCGTTTGCCCCCGCAGCAAAGCGATTTG
>NZ_JBSSCV010000029.1:0-37480 GCF_054060065.1 Thermostichus sp. MS-CIW-37
TGTTTTGGTTACCCAGTTCAACGCCTGGAGGAAAGCATCCAAGGTCGCATCCAATTTTGCGGCTTGCGACTCAGACACCTTGAGCTTGCAGGAAATGGTCAGGACTTGGGTCATAGTTAGGTTATATTATGACTCATTATGACTCCGAATTCCTCCCGGTCCTTGCACTGTAGGCAAAGGGGAGGGCTCCTGTGCCTTCTAGCTGACAATTGGGAAATGGTAAAGAAAAAGTCTTTGCGAGATCCTGCAGGTTTCATTCGCGTCAGCGGTGGGGAGCACTTTTGTAGTTGATGGAAAAGTTGACTTGGCTGAATCTGGGTAAACGCCTTAACCATCCTCTCAAGGGGGGTTGGCCGCGCTGGCTCAGCAGTTGGACGCTGCTGACCTTGGCATTGACGGGCTTACTTTTGATTCCCACTCTGACGGTGCTGCTCAGCCTTTTTGCCGACGAGCGGCAGGTTTGGGAGCACCTGGCCGATACGGTCTTGGGGCTTTATGTGCGCAATAGCCTGGTGATGATGGCAGGGGTGGCGGCGGGGGTCATCCTGGTGGGCAGTGGCACCGCCTGGCTGGTGACCATGTGTCAGTTTTGGGGGCGGGCCTGGCTGGAATGGATGCTGGTGTTGCCCTTGGCGGCTCCCACCTATGTGTTGGCCTATGCTTACACCGATTTTTTGCAGGTGACCGGCGGTTTCCAGATCTGGCTGCGGCGGATTACGGGTTGGGGGATCGGCGACTACTGGTTCCCCAACATTCGCTCGTTGTGGGGGGCAATCCTGCTGCTGATCCTCACCCTCTATCCCTATGTTTATCTCTCGGCCCGGTTGGCCTTTCAGGAACAGTCGGTAGCCTGTTTGGAGGTGAGTCGCTCCCTGGGTTATGGGCCTTGGGCCAGCTTTCGTAAAGTGGCGTTGCCGTTAGCTCGACCGGGCATTGTGGCCGGCTGTCTGCTGGCCTTGATGGAGACCCTCAACGATTTCGGTACGGTCAGCTATTTCGGGGTAGATACCTTTACAACCGGCATCTACCGCACTTGGACGGCTCTGGGCAATCCGGTGGCGGCGGCTCAGCTTTCCGCTCTGCTGTTGCTGCTGGTGCTGCTGCTGATGGCGGTGGAGCAATTCTCCCGCCGACGGGCGCGCTACTATCGCCAAGGGTTCAAACCCACCTCAACCCGTTACCGCCTACAAGGGATCCGGGCGGTGGGGGCCTGGCTGGCCTGTGGGATCCCAATTGGGCTGGGCTTCGTCGTTCCGGCCTTGATTCTGCTCCACATGACCCTGCGGCAGGGGGAGTTGGGTCGCCGCTTTTGGAGCTACGCCCAGAACAGCTTTTGGCTATCCACCATCACGGCTATCATTGCTGTTTCCGTGTCGGTGGTGGTGCTTTACGGGCTGCGGCTGCAGGGGGGATCCCCGTGGGGCCTGCGGCTGGCGGTGCAGTTGTCTTCTCTGGGCTACGCGCTGCCGGGAGTGGTGATCGCGGTGGGGGTTCTGATTCCCCTAGGGTGGTTGGATCAACTGCTGAGCTACCTGCGGCAGGTGGTGCTGCAACAGCCACCCGGCCTGGTGATCGGCGGTACCCTCACGGCTTTGGTGTTCGGCTATCTGGTGCGGTTTTTGGCCGTTTCTTTGGCCACCGTTGAGGCCACGCTGCTGCGCATTCCCCCCAGTTTGGATGAGGCAGCCCGCAGCCTGGGGCAGGGATCCCTGGGTACCCTCTGGCGGGTGCATTTGCCCTTGATGAGCGGTGGCATCTTGGGGGCCATGCTGCTGGTATTTGTGGATGTGATGAAGGAGCTGCCGGCCACGATGGTGCTGCGGCCCTTCAACTTCGACACCTTGGCGGTGCAGACCTACCGTTTGGCAGCCGATGAGCGTCTGGCGGAAGCAGGGGCACCGGCCTTGGCCATTGTCTTGGTGGGGATCTTGCCGGTGATTCTGCTCAACTCCCAGATGGCGCGGCAACGCAACCTCGGCTCCTCAGGGGATCTCCTTTGAGAACCCTACAAGGCCTCCGCTCCGGCCACCACCTCCAGGATCTCCTGGGTAATAGCCGCCTGGCGAGCTTTGTTGTAGGCAAGACCCAGCGTGCGAATGAGCTCGCTGGCATTGTCGCTGGCGTTGTTCATGGCCGTCATGCGAGCTGCCAATTCGCTGGCCGCCGCCTCCTGCAAGGCCCGTAGCAACTGGTTGTTCAGGTACAGCGGCAGCAGTGCATCCAAAATCTGCACGGGATCCTGCTCAAAGATCATGTCCTGAGGTGGGGCCGAGACCGCTGCGATGACTTTGCTGCGCTCGACAGTAAACTCTCCGCCCCGCACCAAAAGACGAAAAATTTCATCGTCTTGAGTGGCCAACCGCGACGGATCGAGGGGCAACAGGGATTGCACCACCGGACGGGAGCTGATCAAAGAGACAAAGCGGGTATAGAGCAGCTCTACCTTGTCCACCTTCTCCGACAAGAAGGCCGAGAGGAGCTGATCTCCAATCTGGGCAGCCTCAGCCGCCGTGGGGATCTGCGACAAATTCACGTAGGTCTTGGCGATGGGAGCGGAGCGCCGCTGGAAATACTGCACCGCCTTGCGGCCCACCAGGTAAAGCTGCACCTGCTGCCCTGTCTCCTGCAGCTCGCGAACCCGCTCCTCGGTGCGCTTAATCACGTTGGCGTTGTAGGCTCCGCACAGGCCCCGATCCCCGGCCACCACCAACAGCCCCACCGTCTGGATGGGGCGCTGCTTCAGCAGAGGCAAGTTGACATCTTCCAGCCGCAGCCGAGTTTGCAGCCGATAGAAAACCTGGGCCAGTCGGTCGGCGAAGGGACGGGTGGCCATCACTTGCTCTTGGGCGCGCCGCACCCGAGCTGCTGCCACCAGCCGCATGGCCTCGGTAATTTTGCGGGTGTTTTTCACCGCCTTGATGCGATCGCGGATGCGCTTGAGGTTTGCCATAACCTACTCCCTCTATTTTGGTGGTCGACAGGGATCCGGGCCAGGAGAGATCCGCGTCACCCTAGGCCGCCTTGGCCACGAAGCTCTGCTTGAACTCTGTGATGGCCGTTTTCAAGATTTCTTCTGCCTCGTCGGTGAGTTGCTTGGTGGAGAGGACGATCTCGCCGTACTTGGAATGGGTGGTGCCCAGGTAAGCCAAAAGGCCCTGCTTGAAGCTGGAGACCTTCTCCACCGGAATGTCATCCAAATAGCCTCGTGTTCCCGCATAGATAATGGCCACCTGCTGATCCAGAGACAGGGGAGAGTATTGCGGCTGTTTCAGCAACTCCTGCAGCCGTTGGCCGCGGGCCAACTGCTTTTGGGTGGCCTCATCTAGGTCAGAGGCAAATTGGGCAAAGGCTTCCAGATCCCGAAATTGGGCCAGTTCCACCTTGATGGAGCCAGCCACCTTTTTCATCGCCTTGGTCTGAGCCGCAGAGCCGACGCGGCTGACGGAAATCCCGACGTTGATGGCCGGGCGGATGCCAGCGTTGAACAGATCCGATTCCAAGAAGATCTGCCCATCGGTGATGGAGATAACATTGGTGGGAATGTAGGCCGATACGTCGTTGGCCTGGGTTTCCACGATCGGCAGCGCCGTCATGGATCCCTCTCCCAGTTGGCTGCTCAGCTTGGCGGCTCGCTCCAATAGCCGCGAGTGCAGGTAGAACACATCCCCAGGATAAGCTTCCCGACCGGGTGGACGGCGCAGCAGCAGCGACATTTGCCGATAGGCCACCGCCTGCTTGGAGAGGTCGTCATAGACCACCAGGGTGTGTTTGCCCTGGTACATGAAGTATTCGGCAATGGTGGCGCCACAGTAGGGGGCCAGCCACTGCAACGGAGCTGGACTATCGGCGCCGGCAGCCACCACAATGCTGTAGTCCATGGCCCCTCGCTCGGTCAGGATGCCCACCACCTGGGCGATGGTGCTCTGCTTCTGACCAATGGCCACGTAAATGCAGATCACATCCTGCCCTTTCTGGTTCAGGATCGTGTCCACCGCAACGGTGGTCTTGCCGGTTTGGCGGTCGCCGATGATCAGTTCCCGCTGCCCCCGCCCGATGGGAATCAGGGCATCGATGGCGGTAATGCCGGTTTGCAGAGGCTCGTACACGGAGCGGCGATCGACAATGCCAGGTGCCGGAGATTCGATCAGGCGAGACTCCGTACACTGGATCGGGCCTTTGCCGTCGAGGGGGTTGCACAGGGGATCCACCACGCGGCCCAAGAGGGCTTCCCCCACCGGGATGCTGGCAATCTTGCCCGTGGATTTGACGGTGGATCCCTCTTGGATATTCCGCCCGGAGCCGATCAGCACGGCACCGATGTTGTCTTCTTCCAGGTTGAGGGCAATACCGGTGGTGCCATCCTCAAATTCCAGCAGCTCGTTGGCCATCACCTTATCCAAACCGTAGATGCGGGCAATGCCATCCCCCACCTGCAGAACTGTCCCCACATTGGAGACCTGCATCTCCTGGTTGTACTGCTCAATCTGCTGTTTGATGATGGTGCTAATCTCGTCTGGGCGAATGGTAGGCATAGCAGTCCTCTCAAGTAATGGGAAGGGATCCTCAAAAACCAACTTAGGCCAACTGCAAGGCCAGCCGGCGCAACTGTCCACGCAAGCTGAGGTCGATCACCTGGGATCCAATCTTGATGACCACCCCTCCCAGCAGCTCCGGATCCTGAGTGGCTTGCAACTCCACACCGCTGGCCTGGGTGAAGTCCATCACCCGCTCGCGAATCGATTGCTGCTGAGCTTCCGTCAAGGGTATCGCTGTCGTCACTTCGGCCAGGACGATGTTCTGGAGCTTCCGCTGCAGATCCAAAAAGCGCCGGCAGACGGCCCCGAGAAACATGATACGGCGGCGGTCGGTCAACAACTTCAGCGCATTCAGCAGCAGAGGGTGGATCTGATCGGCAAATACTTGCTGCAGCAGGTTCTTTTTGGCCTCGGCCTTGATCACCGGGTTGGCGAGAAACTGGCCCAGCTCCGGCGTAGCCCGCAAAACCTCGGCAATAAAGCGCATATCGGCGGCAAAAGTGTCCAGCAATCCCTGGCCTGATCCAAGAGCAATGAGAGCCTCGGCATAGGGATCCACCACCTTCTCGGCCATTGTGCTGCTGATCATACCTTTCTCCTCCTTGAGAGCTAGCGGGCAATCATTTGGATCCCTCTCTCGATCAGGCTGCGGTGGGTCTCTTCGTTGAGGTGCTGCGGCAACTCCTGCTCCACCTTGCTCAGGGCTTGGCGAACGATCTGCCGACGCAACTCCTGAAAAACCCGCTCCTGCTCGCTAGACAACTCTTTCTCGGCATTGGCCCGCAGCCGCTCAACTTCCCGCTCCGCCTGCTCCAACAACTCTTGCCGACGGGCTTCGGCGTTGGCTTCCGCCTGCTTGCGGATACGTTCAGCCTCCTGCTGAGCCTGGGCCAGCTTTTGCTGCTCCTCCGCCAGCTTCTCGATGGCTTCCTGTTTGCGCTGCTCCGCCTGCCGCAGTTCTTCTAGGATCCCCTCCCGCCGCTTGGCCAGGGCTTCTCCCACCACTTTGCGACCCAAGATAAACAGCAAGGTGAGAATGATCGCGATGTTGATCAGGTTGCTCTCGAGAATCTTGGCCAAGAGATCCCCCTCTCCTGCCTTGGCTTCTGGGAGTAGCTCCGTGGTCTCGGCCACAGCCAAGATCCAACCGGCCACCCAACTCCACACAGGCATCGCAAGCTCCTCCAAAAGTACTTCCAACCAGCGATCTAACGAGCACTGCCCAACAGTTTCTGGGTAATCTGGGCGGCAATGGCATCCACCTGCTGCTGCAGCTGTTCGAGGGCTGCCTGCTTCTCTTGCTCGACCTGTAGCCGCGCCGCCTCCAGCTTCTGCTGGATCTCTGCCTGCACAGCAGCCAGTTTCTCGGAACGAATGCGAGCAGCTGCAGCCTCTGCCTCAGCGATCACCTGCTGGGCTTGCAAGCGGGCCTGGCTGATCTCAGACTCATACTGTCGGGTCAACGACACCGCCTTGTCCAACCGCTCTTGGGCTTCCGCTTGAGTGGTGCGGATGTAGTCGCTGCGGCTGTCGATAGCCCGCGTAACCGGCTCATAGAAGAGGGAGTTGAGCACTGCCACCAACAGCAAAAACTGAATGGCAATCAGGGGCAGGGTGGCATCCAGATCGAAAAGACCACCTTTTTCAGCCGCTTCAACAGCCAATAGAGTTTGGAAGAGCATGGGTGTTATGACCCCAACAGAAACTTAGGTCTACCGTCAGGCCGGGTTGGGGGGCGGATATGGCTCACCTCGGCCATCGCTGCGGCCCGCCCCCGTAGGACACTAGGCGAAGGGGTTGGCAAACAAGAGCACCAAAGCCACCACCAAGCCGTAGATGGTCAGAGCTTCCATGAAGGCCAGGCTAACCAGCAGGTTGCCGCGGATCTTGTCTTCCGCCTCCGGTTGGCGGGCCACCCCTTCCATCGCAGCAGCAGCGGCGTTCCCCTGTCCGATCCCAGGACCCAGGGATCCCAGACCAATGGCCAGAGCAGCAGCCAGAACAGAAGCAGCAGAGGTTAACGGATCCATAGTGAGATGCTCCTTGGTGATTGACACAACAACAACGTCTCTTGAGCTTCAGAGGTGATCGGGTCTGATACACTACAGCCTCAAATCACTCCCTTGTCGGCGGCTTTCAGAACCAATCTGTCAGCCCCAACAAACCTTACCAAAAGAAGGGATCCCTTGCGCTGACCCATTTGAGATGATCCTCCCGAAAAGGTTCAAGATGGATCGACCGACCAGCGGGATCAATCGTGGTGATCCCCTCCTCCATGACCTTCCAGCGCCTCTCCAATGTAAGCTGCCGAGAGGGTTGAGAAGATCAAAGCCTGAATCGCCCCCGTAAACAGAAACAAAATCATCACCGGCACGGGGATAAACAAGGGCACCAGCAACACCAACACCGCAATCACCAGCTCTTCGGCCAGGATGTTGCCGAATAGACGGAAACTCAGGGAAAGGGGCTTGGTGAAATCTTCCAAAACGTTGATGGGCAGCAGAATCGGGGTAGGCTCGATGTACTTTTTGAAGTAAGACAGCCCCCGCTTGCTGATGCCGGCCACGAAATACATGATGCTGGTGAGCAGCGCCAACCCGGCAGTGGTGTTGATGTCGTTGGTGGGGGAGGCCAACTCCCCTTCCGGCAGGGGAATTAACTTCCAGGGGAAGAGGTTGCCCATCCAGTTGGAGACGAAGATGAACAGGAACAAGGTGCCGACATAGGGTACCCAGGGCCGGAAGTTTTTCTCGCCAATCTGGGCACGGGCAATGCTCTGCACAAATTCCAGGGCATACTCGACAAAGTTTTGCAGACCAGCCGGCTCCCGCTGCAGTTGACGGGTGCCCAAGATAACCACCGTCAAGATCAGGGCAATGGCGATCCAGCTGGCGATCAAAACCTGCCCGTGAACCGTGAATTTGCCCAGGTGCCAGTAAAGGTGATGGCCGACCTCGAGTTCTGCCAAAAGAGGAGGAGAGGAGAAGGACAGGTTCATGAGCATCGCACAGAAGAAGATGAACGGGTCAAGGTCTGGACAAGATGAATGAGCAGGGTGACCTTGTAGGTCATGAACCCCAAAAAAATGGGCAAAATCTGCAAAGACTTCACCTGAGTGGCTAGAATGATCAGCCCGACAAACAGAGCCAAGCGCGTCACCCCCAAACGGTTGCGGCTTTTGCCCAGCTCCGCTACGCCGCGGCCCAGCATGCGCAGATAAACCACGCCAACAACCGCCCCCAGCAAGTAGTTGGCAGCTACCCCCAGAGAGTAAACCAGGGCCACTCCCACGGCAATGGCCAGACTTACCCCCAAGGTAACCAGCACCAGCCACAGCTGCAGCGCTTCATAGCTCCCGCTGCCAGCAACTGCTGCCCCCCTAGCTCCACCCTTCACCTTCCTCGCCAAATCGGGCTTCCCCAGGGCAAGGGGTGGCTCTGACGCAACTGGATCCCCTGTCTCTTCCTCCCGCTTCGGAGAAGGAGGTGCATTCTCCAAGGGAGGCAGTGGTCTGGGCTTCCACTGGGTCGCCTTCCAACGGGTAGAACTGTGAGAGAGGAGTCTGGAAGAACGGGCCATGGTTTCGAGGTCATGCCTCTCAAGGTTTGACCTTAACCCAAGATAACACGATTAAGTAACAATACTTAATGAGATTAAGTTGGGCCAAGGTCTGAAGGAGACTCCGCTGGTCGCTCAGACAGGCAGCTGGCCTTCCGAACGACAGGGATACTCCTCTGAGGAGCTAGCTAAGAATCTACCACTTTCGGGGATCGGTAGCGGCAAAATGGAAAACTTTCTGAAAGCTGTCTGGTGTAAAGTTTTGCTGGGGATGGTCAGCAGGCGTTAACATTCCGTAACTCTCTGTGTCCCGTCCTGGATCCCCCAGGTTTCATATACTAAGGGGCAGGAGTGGCAGAGGGTGAGGATGACTCCCCAGAGTTGGCTGGTGGATGCAATCTGGCTGGACTACCGCTTGGCAGTGGCGCTGACGGTGGTGATGCCTTTGCTACTGCTGATTTGGGCTTTTGCGGTGGGGTTGCGGCCCTTGATTCAGCTATTGATCGTTTATTGGCGGGTATCGAGCCTCTTGGCGGTGACGGTGTACCTGATGATTGGGGGCCTGCCCGTCAGCTTTCTCAGTGGAGCAATGGCGCGGCTGTTGATCTTGGTTTGTCTTTGGTTTTGGCGGGATTGGAGTGCTGCTCTCGAGCAGTCGAGAAGCTGGGCGGCGCGAGCCTTTTTGCTCTGGCGGTGGGGCCTGACTGGTTATATGGGGGCCGGGATCCTCTTTTCGGGGGCCTTTGTGCCCTGTGCTTTCCGCACTTCTCTGCCAGAGGAGTGCCGGGCTTGGTTTGGGCCACCGCTGGGGTTTCGGGAGATCTTCCATCCCAATGTATCGCCGGAGCTGCTGGGGAGCGTGGGGGCCTGGGGGCTGGTGGCCTACCTGCTCTACAGCCTCTACTTTGTCTGGCGGCTGCGACCCGGAACTGATAAGGGGGAACTGGAAGCATGAGGGCCCTGCCTTGGCCCTTGGCCTTGGAGCGCTATAGCCAAGACCACCCGCAAGAGGTGCTGCGGGTGGAGGTGGAAAGCGAGGGAGAGTCTGATCTGGTGCTGATCTACCGCGGCTACAGCAGCTCCTTGCGCCGACCCACTCCCCCCGATCCCGAAGCGGCGGTGATCCCTCCCCAGGCCCGCTTTTTGCAGTTGGAGCGCTTGGCTGCCCCCTATCACCCCGATCGCTCACGGGTTCTGGCTGTCTATCGCAACTGGGGAGAGCTAACAGCATGGCTGGCCCAAGAAGGGATCCCGGTGGCGGAGTAAGGGATCCCTGGCACCTACCGCCCCACAGGGCTGGGTTGCCGCTGGAGGATGGTGTATTCTGCCGGCTGCAAAAGCGAGCGTCCTGTCATTTCGGGGGGCTGAGGCAGGCCCAAGATCTCCAGCAGGGTGGGGGCCACGTCGGCCAAAGTGCCGTCGGAGCGGAACTTGACATCGCCGCCACAGCCGGGGATTTTGCGCCTTTCCCCCTCCACCAAAATGCAGGGAACGGGGTTGGTGGTGTGGGCCGTCCAGGGGTTGCCGTTCTCATCCCACATCAGCTCGGCATTGCCATGATCCGCCAGGATCAAAGTGGTGCCTCCTGCATCCACCACTGCCGCCAGCAACCTGCCCAAACAGCGATCTACCGTCTCCAAAGCGCGGATGGTGGCTTCGTAGTTGCCGGTGTGGCCCACCATGTCGGGATTGGCATAGTTGAGCACCACCAGGCTGTATTCGCGGCGGGCGATGGCCTCTATCGCTTTGTCGGTCACTTCCACTGCCGACATCTCTGGCACCTGGTCGTAGGTGGTCACCAGCGGGCTTTGCACCAGGATGCGATCCTCACCGGGGAAGGGCTGCTCAATGCCGCCGTTGAAGAAGTAGGTGACATGGGCGTATTTTTCCGTCTCAGCAATGCGCAATTGCTTGAGGCCGGCCTCGCTCACCACTTGGCCCAGCAGGTGATCCAGGTTCTGCGGCTTGAAAAGCACCTGCACCGGCAGCTCCGCCTCGTACTGAGTCATGGTGATGAAGGTGAGATCCGGCAGCAAGGGGCGCTGAAAGCCTGAGAAATCTGGGCAGACAAAGGCTTGGGTAAGTTGGCGGGCGCGATCTGGGCGGAAGTTGAAGAAAAGCACTGCATCGCCGGGTTGCACAGCCCCTGGAGCCAGGCGAGTGGGCGGGATGAACTCGTCTGTGAGATCCTGGGCATAGAAAGCTTCCATCACCTCCGCGGCGCTTTGTCCACGGCCAGGGCCGTCTTGGGTCATGATCTCGTAGGCCTTTTGGGTGCGCTCCCAACGGCGATCCCGATCCATGGCGTAGTAGCGTCCGCTCAGGGTGGCGATGACGCCATTGCCCAGCCATTGCAGCTCTTTTTCCAGGGCGGCCAGAACTCTGGCACCATCGCGGGGCAAGGTGTCGCGGCCATCGGTGATGGCGTGGACATAGGCCGGAATCTCAGCCTGGGCCGCCAGCTTGAGCAACCCATAGAGATGGTCGATGTGGGAGTGAACCCCCCCCTCGGAGCAAAGGCCAACGAAGTGAAAACGGCCCCCTCGCTCTCTGAGCTGGCGACAAACTTGCATCAACAAGGGATCCTGGAAGAGGGATCCTGTCTCTATCGCGTCGCTGATGCGCACCAATTCCTGCGGCACCACCCGCCCTGCCCCCAAGGTCAGGTGCCCGACTTCAGAGTTGCCCATCTGTCCTGCCGGCAGGCCCACGGCCCGACCCGAAGCTTGCAGCAGGGTGTGGGGATAGGCAGCCCAAAGGCTATCCAGGACAGGGGTTTCCGCAGCCAGCACCGCGTTGCCATCGAGAGCATCCCGATAACCCCAGCCATCCAGGATCACCAAAACCACAGGTGCTACCGATTGCGAATCCATGAAATGGCCTCTCGTTTTATTTAAGACATAATACCAGCCCAGGCAACACGATACCGGATCTTACATTTGCACTCAAGATTTCAATATTATCAATCTTCTTTTGAGAGGATAAGGAAGTGCCTGCACAGGCAGGATGGAGTCTTTAGAGCCAACTCCTATGGACAACTGTGCTGCGGTCAAGAGTATTTCTGCGGATGAAATTGCAGATGGGATCCTCAGGGGCTGGGCTGCAACCGTTTGCGCAGAGACTCCGAGCGCCGCTTAGCAATGGCATTTCGGGGATCCAACTTCAGGGCAGTTTCGTAAGCTTCCAGGCTTGGGCCATAGAGATTTTTCTTCTCATAGGCATGGGCCAGATTGTTCCAAGCAGTTACATAACCGGGATCCGCAGCCACGGCATCCTTGTAGTAACGGATGGCCAAGTCGTACTGCCCCTGGCTGAAGTAGGCAAAACCGAGGGCGTTGCAGACGGGGGGAATGTTCTCCCCGGCCACTTCTAGGGCTTTTTTAAGCTGGGCAACCGCCTGGTCGTAGAGGCCCTTTTGCAGATAGACGCTGCCCAACTCGTAGTGCTCCTGCGGGGATCCCTTGCCTTTGCTCAGGCGGGGCTGCAGCTCACGGATGACCTTTTCCTGGGCCCGTACCCGCAGCACCTCCCGCAGGACAAAGAAGCCCGCCACGCCGAGGATACCGGCCAGAGCCACCAAATACAGGAGGGGAACGTTAACGCCCATTTTGCTTGATCCACTTGCCTGTGACTGGCCTCGCTGGCGTCACGCCTGCAGGTGAGCCTCGATAAACCAAAGATCTTTGTCAATCTGGCGCGAGATCTCGGTGAACAGGTCTGCTGTGTCGGCATCCCCCAGTTCGGTGGTGCGGTCAATGTTGCGGCGGACGGAAGCTGCATATTGAGCGTAACGGGCTGCCAAAGCCTGCAGGTGATCCCGGCCCTCTTCAGCGGCCAGATCGTACTCCGGCAAGGTGGAGGTTTGGGCAACGATGCGAGCCGTGCCGCGGGCGATGCCCCCCAGCGCCGTAACCCGTTCCGCCAGCATGTCCACGTAGTTTTCCAGGGTGCTGGCAAAAGTGTCGAACATCTCGTGCAAGGCGATGAAGTGCATGCCTTTAACGTTCCAGTGGGCCTGTTTCACCTGCGTCTTCAGATCCAACGTGTCTGCCAAGGACTGGTTGAGCAGCTCCACCAGTTGCGCGCGAGCCTCTGCCGGCAAATCGATCTGGGTGGGGTAGAGACGGGTTTTCTCGGCGGTAACCATGCCTAATCTCCTAATTGTGTTTCCATTATCGGGGATCCGCTTCGGCTTCCCAACTGAGCCCATAGTAACACAAACTCAGAATGAGTATGAGTTAGGAGGAGTCTATAGAGTTACTTGCCGATGCAGAAGCGGCTGAAGATCTGATCCAGCACCGATTCCGAGATCTCCTCGCCGGTGATCTGGCCAAGGGCATGTAGGGCGCCCCGCAGGTCGATGCTCCAAAAGTCCAGGGGGAGCTGAGCTTGGATGGCCTGCCCCACCTGTTCCAGGCTGGCTTGGGCTTGTTGGAGGGCAGCGGCCTGCCGCTGGTTCAGGCTTATCTCCAGATTGGGCTGGGGACGTCCCTGGGTGATGAGCTGCTCCAGGGCTTTTTCCAGCTCCGGGATCCCTTTCCCTTGGGCGGCAACGGCGGGGACGCGGTGGGCAATTTCGGGGGGGAGAGGGATCCCCTCTGGCGGGGCGAGGTCGGTTTTGTTGATCACCAGGATGAGGGGGCGATGGCGGATCGACTCGTAGATGGCGGCGTCGGCAGCCGTCCAGCCCGCTTGGGCGTCGATGACCAGCACCAGCACATCGGCAGCCTGGGCTAGGCGTTGGGAGCGCTCCACCCCCAGCCGTTCCACCGGATCTTCGGTGGCGCGGATGCCGGCAGTGTCCAGCAGTTGAACGGGGATCCCTTTCACCACCAGGTGGGATTCCACCACGTCGCGGGTGGTGCCGGGCAGATCGGTGACGATGGCCCGATCCTGTCCTGACCAAGCATTGAGCAGGCTGGACTTGCCCACATTGGGCCTCCCGACAATGGCCACCTTCACCCCGGTGCGCAGCAGTTGTCCCCGTTCTGCCGTGGCCAGCAGGGCTTGCATCTGGGCTTGAATAGCTTGGAGCCGGGCCTGCCAAGCGGCAACATCCAAGGGGGGCAGATCCTCTTCAAAGTCGAGGCGAGCCTCAATTTCTGCCAACAAACTCAGCAGCTCCTGGCGCAGGGCGCGAATGGATCCCCCTAGCTTGCCCTGTAAGCCCGCCAAGGCCATCCGGGCTGCCTGAGGGGAGCGGGCCGCCACCAGATCGGCCACACTCTCGGCCTGGGTGAGGTCAATGCGGCCATTCAGAAAAGCGCGCAGGCTAAACTCCCCCGGCTGGGCCAACCGCGCCCCCTGCCGCAGGCATTGTTGCAACGTGGCCTGAACCACCATGATGCCACCGTGGCAATGCAGCTCTGCCACATCTTCGCGGGTGTAGGAGCGGGGGGCTTGCATCCAAACGGCCAGCGCTTCGTCTAGAATTTGGCCTTTCTCATCGTGGATCCAGCCGTAGAGGAGCCGATGGCTCTCCCAGACTGCGTTGCGGCGGGCAGGGGTGAAGATGGCTTGGACAATGGAAAGGGATCGTGACCCGGAAAGGCGCACAATCCCCACACTGCCCTGTTCAGGCACTACCGCAGTGGCAATAGCAGCGATCGTATCGGCCAGTGGGGCAGTCGGATCCATCTTGAATGAAGCCCTGAGGGAGTTCGAGCAGCCGTTGGATTACAGATCGGCATCCACCGATTACCAAAAAACTGGGTTTAAAGCCCTGCCCTTCTAGGACGACTTTTATCTCGTTAGACCTGCGCTAAAGTGTGCCCATGCGCGTTCCAGAAGCCAAGCTCCTCAACGGCACAGCCCAGCAGTACCAAGCCTTGGACGAGGCCATCCGCACTGCCCAGTTTATCCGCAACAAATGCCTGCGCCACTGGATGGATAACCAGGGGGTTGGCAGAGCTGCCCTCTATGCCCTCTGCAAGAACTTGGCCAGAGAGTTCCCCTTCGCCCAGAAGCTTAACTCCTCTGCCCGACAAGCCAGCGCGGAGCGAGCTTGGTCTGCCATCTCCACCTTCTACCGCCGCTGCCAGAACCAGGAAGACCAAAAAGGCTGTCCCCAGTTCCAGAAACACTGTCGCTCTGTGGAGTACAAAGTCTCCGGCTGGAAGCTGGCAGCAGATAGGATGTCCCTCACCTTCACAGATGGCTTCCAAGCAGGCACCTTTGCTCTGTATTGCAACGGCGAGGTGCGGCAGGACATCCTCACCCTGAAAATCAACCGGTGCGGGTGGTGCGGAGAGCCGATGGCTACTACGCCCAGTTCTGCCTGGACGTGGAGCGTCAGGAGCAGGTGGAGTCCACCGGCCAGGTGGCGGGGCTGGATGTGGGCTTGATGCACTAACAAGGTAGAGTGCCCCAAATTCTTGCGTCGTGCCAAGAGGAGGTTGAAGCGACACCAGCGGAGGTTAAGTCGGAAGTATAGGAAGGGGATCAAACCCCAATCTAAGAACTACCCAAAGCAGAGGAAGCGACTGGGCAAGGTGCATCTCAAAGTCCAGCGCCAGCGCAGAGACTGTGTCATCAAGGTGACCCGGTGCGTGGTACTCGCCTACGGCGACGCGGAGCGCTTTGTCTCACGACATTGTGGCGTATGAGGACTTGCCGGTGCGCAACTTGGTGAGG
This sequence comes from Thermostichus sp. MS-CIW-37, assembly GCF_054060065.1. Lineage (NCBI taxonomy): Bacteria > Bacillati > Cyanobacteriota > Cyanophyceae > Thermostichales > Thermostichaceae > Thermostichus > Thermostichus sp. MS-CIW-37. The sequence goes on from NZ_JBSSCV010000029.1 coordinate 14,727, forward strand.
AACCACCACTTGGCCAAGGCCATTCGCGATGCCAGTTGGAGTTTATTCACCGGATGGCTGGACTATACGGAAAGGTCTTCAACGAATAAAGGCAGCCAGATTTCTTAGGGCTTCGTTGTCCATCCAGGAAGGGGGCACAGGACGTCATTCATAGATAGAATCCGAGCCATCGTAGCTACGGGGATCCCGCTGGTACTTCATCAAGGCTTGAAGGGTATCTCGGGGTGGAGTAGAACCGCGCAAGTCCTTCAAAGAGAGGGAAATGTTGGGAGCCGACAAGGTGGCACCGCCCACATGACAATTCGAGCAGGCGGACTGAAAACGATTTTTGACATCCTTGACATACTCCCCTGCCCAAAGGCAGGAGATTCTGGTTCCTGGCTCTGCGACAGCACTTACCGTGTTGGGCTGCCCCTCTACGACAGCGGTGCTCATCTCCCCAGGCATTCCCCCTTGCGGGGCAGTTCCCTAAACCCAGTTTTCTTGGTAAGGATGAATGCGAGCCGCCACCGGACTGGCCAGCCCCAGCCACAACAAGGCCAGGATCCCGACCTAGGCCTAGAGGCGAGACGGGATCCGACATCTCATAGGCAACTTCCGATCCAGACCTAGAGATAGGCCGATAGGTCGCTGTGGCTTTCGTTCTTGGTACCACCCCAGCCGGGAACGGTCTTGGCCTGCACCAGAATGTAGCCCGCAATCAGCTTCAGATCCTCGTCGGTGAGGTTGCGCAGACGTGGATACTCACTGGTGAGCTGGGTGTTGGGGTGATACTCCAACAGAGACTCCACCCCGTCATAGGTGACTGGATTCTTGATGTAATCCACAATCGCCAGCACATTATCCCGTGGGGGAGTTGCCCCCTCCAGATCCGAAAGCTTCAAGCTCACATCCGGGTTGGGATAGGTCTGGCCGCCCACATGGCACTGGGCGCATGCGGTGTTGAATAGCTTCTTCCCTTTGGCCAACTGGGCTTCGGTAAAGGTAATAGACTCAGTTGGCGACAGAGCCACTGCAGGAATATCCCTAGCTGCAAACACTGGAGCCAGACCCCAGCCAAACCCAGCCATCAACGCAGCCAACAGCAGGACAAGCAACCGACGACGCGCTGGCGCAAACACCTTCTGAAAAGAAAAAGCTTTGCTAAACATGGTTCTCCGTAGATCAGTCTAGAAAGAGGAGAGGTGGGCTCCACTCCAGCCACAAACCCGACAACAGGATCAAGAATAGACCATTAAGAGATCATTTGCAGATGGGATCCGGGATAGTTTCCCAATGGTTCCATTTGCCTTTGGTGTTAAGTTTGATTACGGAGCTATGGCCTGTTGGGAGTCTGTTGGCCGAGAGCTGACTTGGCCACAGCCCAGTCGAGAGAACTGAGCGGGTAATGAGCAGGTAATATAGAGCTTGGCTTGCTTGCCTGGCAACCTCAGAGCAGGAGAATACGGCAGACTCCGTTCCAGGTTTTCCCCATGTCCTCTATCCGATTCCAGCCGTTGCGGGTGGCTTTCACCTGTGCGGATCCCAGTCAAGTGCAAATGCCCGTTGCCGATTTGCTGGCGGCCTTGCCGGCCTCACCGCTTCTGACCTACACAGACCCGGAAGCAGCGGACTTGCGGGTAGAGCTGTTGCCCGATGCCACTTATCACTTTTACCGGCGGGGGGAAGAGGTGGCTCTGGCGGCCTTCCGGATCCCGGTGAAGAAGCTACTGGCCCTACCTCGCAAGCTGGTGCGGCTGTTGGAGCACGTGGCTGCTTTTGGTAATCTTTTGAACCTGCAACCTGCCAGCGATGCGCTGAGCAGCATCTTGGAAGTGGAATTTCTCCAACTGGAAACCCCGGCCAGCAGCTCTGCCCCTGCCGAAGTGAGCCCCCTGCCGCGGGATCCCCAAGGGAAAGTGCAAATCCAAGCAGGCCGCAACCTGGCCATTGCCCTGAGAAACAGAGCCCCCACTCCAGTGCATGTTTATGTCACCGTCTTTGACGAGCGGCGGTACAGCGTGGATTTGGTTTACCCCTATCAACCAGATCTGCCTGCCCGTTTACGTCCCAACGAGAGCCTGCTGATTGGCTCTGGCCCCCGCTACCTGCTGCAGATGCAGCTGCCAGAAGGAACAGACGTAGCGGTGGATCGCTTCAAAATCTGGGTCAGCAGCACCAGCATGCAGCCAGGCATTATGGTGATGCCCCCTCTGGGGCAACGGCTGGAACCTCCCTCAGAAGATCCCTACGGGGCCGGATCCCGCCTGGATCGGGAAGTCCGGCTGGCCATTCTGGGCAAAGCAGGCAGCACTCCCATGCCAGCTTTTGCGGAGGATCCCTGGTGGTGTATGGAACAAGCTGTCAAGATTGTAGCCTAGCTAGCTTTTGTCAGGTGCTCTTTCGGACATGACTTTTCAGAATTTTGATAAAGGTCGGCTCAACATCGTCAACGCCGATTACTGACAGCTTATAACTGGAAGACAGGCTAATTTTCTTATCCTGATCAACATCAGTCAAGACTACAAAAGCCTGATTCTGCTGAAGACCAAGACTGGAAGCCAACCTAGAGTACTTGTCTATACTTTCATGATAATCACCCGTTTTGGATTCTACCCAGTAAAACTTATCATTGACATAAAAGAATAAATCTATTTCGAAATCATTTCCATCCGGCAAAGTAACTTGAGTATTCATGATGTAAGAAAAACTGATCTTTTTGCCTTGCTGACTGGCAATCTTTACTAGCTTTTCTTTGACATATCGCTCCAGCCATCCTCCTGATAGAAAGTTCAATGCATTTGGGTCTCTGCTCGGCTTTGCTTCTATAGATCTAGGAGACTTCAAATAATGGTACTCCTCCAAGAAGGCGATACTATAGAGCATATTCGCAAGTTGGCAACTATCTGATACTACCTGGTTTGGCTCGTCTTTCAGAATCAGGGAGAAAGCCTCTCCTTCGTTCATGTTTGACTTTATCGACTTGTAGAGTTTTCTAATTGAATAATATCTATCTCCCATAAAGTTGGATATCTGATTTAGCTTGCTGTTCAGTTTGCTACCAACCCTACTTGCTTCCTTGGTTTCCAAGCTTTTAATTCTTATTCCTTTAGACCACAGAAACAGAAATAAAGCTAACCTCAACTTATCACGGCTGATATGATCAATGACTTCCTGGGAACTTTCCTCAAGCGCTTTGACAACAGCAACTTCTTGTGAGTCCCAACTTACTGCTTGATTTGTCGCTCGATTTTCCAGAATGGCTAGCTGATTGTTCAGTTGCTGGCCATGTTCGGCCAACTTTACAGATATAGCTTGTAGAAGGTCTCTGCCCCAGTCCTGTAGCAAGCTTTGCTGGCTGTCAGCAAGGCGAAATTTAAACTCTTCAAGGGTAGCTTGGACGGCCTGTAACTTTTCCTGTAACTTTTGAGAAATCTTGTCTACCAATCCTTCGCTCAACTTGATGAGTGCTTTGTCCGGGTCGTTGAGTTCTTGGCTGTGTTGGCTTAGCTGCGAAGATATATCTCTGATAATCTCTCGTTTCCAGATTTCCAGTTTAGGACTGGCCCCATACTGGCGAGCAACGTAAATGCCTACCGAGAAACCAACAGCTGCCCCAATCAATAAAACCAAAACTAAGTCCATCAGATACTCCTGTCCTCTGCTGCTGTTACTTTTCTTTCCAGTTAACTGGATTACCTGCTTGCCTCAACATGCTAGGAGGAGATAGGTGAATTTTCAAGCAGATGGGGACCTGCCTCTGACCGAAGCTGGGCGCCGACAAGGGATCCCAGCCAGCCTTGCTGAAGGGCTTCTTGAGCAGGAGTCAGCTCAGGCAATACCTCCAACCTATAGACATCAGGCCGGGGGGGATCCAACGGGATCCAGAAATGTTTCAACTGATCGGCTTGAAAAACGCTCAAACAAATGATCTGGTGGGGCTGATAGGCCGTCAAGCGTTCCGCCAAGTTGGTAGCGCTCACCCTGAACCCATCCAGGGCCACCAGCTCATCGCCGGCCCAGATGCCCGCTTTTTGCGCCGGGGATCCCATCTCCACTGTGCTGATGCGATTGCCCTCGCCGTTGAAATTGAGGCCCAAGTAAGGGCTGGGGTTGGGGCGGCTGAAGTGGGCTTTAAGGGTGAGGCCAAAGGGGTGTAGGTAAGTGTTGTAGTCCAGCTCTTCCGTGCCTTCCACATAGGCGGAGAAAAACCGGCCAAGATCGGCACCAGCTGCCCGCTCAAACGCCTCCCGCAAGTCTTGGTCGCTGTAGCCCTTCCCTGACCGACCAAAGCGCTGCCACAGATCCTGCAAAGCTGTATCCAGGGATCCCTGACCGCCGGAAAGGTGGCGAATGTGCAGATCCAGCAGCCAACAGACCAAAGCGCCTTTTAGGTAATAGGAAACCTGGCTGTTGAGGGTGTTTTCGTGGGGGCGATAGAGTTTGATCCAAGTATCGAAGCTGGATTCGCGCAGCGACTGCACGGCCCGGCCCGGAGTACGCTGCAAGCGGCCAATCTGTTCGGAAAGAATCTTCAAGAAATCGCCGGCACTGAGGATCCCTGCCCTCAACAAGATGACATTTTCGTAGTAGCTGGTCGCTCCCTCACAAAACCACAGGCATTCCAGATAATTTTCCTGGTTGTAATCGATCTTTTCCAATGCCAGAGGACGCAGACGCTTGACATTCCAGGCATGAAACAACTCGTGGGCCAGCAAAGACAAAAACCGACGATAGGACTCTGGCTGATGCAGCTCTAGCCCAGAGTAAAGAAGGGTGGTGCTGTACTTGTGCTCAAGGCCACCAAATCCTCCCGGCGACAAATGCACGATAAACCAGTAACGGTCATAGGGTAGCCCACCAAAAAATGCGGCTGTGGTTTCGACAATGGCCTTGGCATCAGCGACAGCCCGCTCCACATCCAGAGTGCCCGCCCCCCAAACCACAAGGTAATGCGGGATCCCTTCCACCTCAAACGATTGCATCCGATGCAGGCCCACCTCCACCGGGCTATCCACCAGCTCGTCGTAGTCTTCCGCCACAAAAGACTGGCCGGAAGTGGGATCCTCAGAAGGAGAGGTCAAGGGCCGCAAACTGGTGGCGATGTGCCAATCCGGCTTGGGGGGGATCACCGTCAAAGTGTAGGGTTCCCGCTCGCGACCGGGCACGTAGAGAAACAGCGCTGCCCCGTTGAAATAGGCGTGGGTCAAATCCAGATGGTTTGTGCGCACCGTCAGCTCATAGGCATAGACCCGGTAGCACACCTTCACGGCAGAACAGCCCGGCGGATCGATCTGCCAGGTGTTCTTGTCCACCTTCCGCCAGGCCAAAGGGATCCCTTGCTCGGTTGCCGCCTGAAACTCCTGCACGTGACGGGCATATTCCCGCACCAGGTAGGATCCCGGCGTCCACACCGGCAGTCGCAGCCGCAAAGGCACCTCTGGATCCACCTCTTGGATCTGCAGTTCCACCTCCAGCAGGTGATTGGCCGGATCCGGCATCCGCACTGTGAAATGCTGGCGGCTCAGTTGAGAAGGTGCAGCAACGATAACCTCTGGGATCCCCATAGATAGATAGATAGAATGTTCCAACCCACTCCACTCTCTACCGCCAAGGGCCGACGCAACCCCCAGCGACAATGGCTCTTATCCTAACCCCTGCTTTCGGTTGGGGATCCCTTTCTGGGGCAAAAACGAGACTCAAAAATGTAGCGCGTGCTACAAAGATACCTAGGCAGAACCTTCTACTTTAGGGTAAATCTTGGTATCCTCGTAGATTCTGAAGTCAATGGGTTGCAACCTAGCCTAATGCTTCTAGATTGATCTTAATAGGTTGATCTTAGGTATAAACTGACCTTAAAAGGTTGATGAGTATGGCGGTGGCCGTAGCGGAAAAATCTCTGATCACAGCCTTCAAGCAATTGGGAGGCCCTCACCATCCTCCGGTTATCGAAACGTTTGAGCGCGGGAAGACCATTTTTTTTCCAGGGGATCCGGCGGAGCGGGTTTACTTTTTGGTGAAGGGAGCCGTTAAGCTCTCGCGGGTCTACGAAATGGGGGAGGAAATCACCGTTGCCCTCCTGCGCGAAAACAGCATCTTCGGCGTGCTCTCCTTTATCACAGGACAGCGCTCTGATCGCTTTTATCACTCGGTGGCTTTTACGCCTACTGAGTTGCTCTCTCTGCCGATCGAGCAGGTGGAAAAATCCTTGCAGGAGAACGCCGAACTGGCCATGTTGCTGGTTAAAAGCCTGTCGTCCCGCATTTTGCAAACGGAGATGATGATCGAGACACTGGCTCATCGCGACATGGGATCCCGTCTGGTCAGCTTTTTGTTGATCCTCTGTCGCGATTTCGGAGTGCCTGGCCCGGATGGGGTCACCATCGATCTCAAGCTGTCTCACCAGGCCATTGCCGAAGCCATTGGCTCAACCCGCGTCACCATCACCCGCCTGTTGGGAGAGCTGCGCAAGAAGAAGTACATCTCCATTCACAAGAAGAAGATCACCGTACACGACCCGATGCGGCTGAGCCATCGCTTTGCCTAGAAGGAAGAGGAGAACACTTCCTGAGCAGCACCTTGCCCAGGCAAACCCCGCTCGATGGTTGGTTGAAGCTCTGGCCGGCCTATGTTCAATCTACTGCTGCAGCCTTGAAGAATCTCTGTGCCCGAAGGACAGACTTAAAGTTTTCTGGAAGCTGACCGGATCGCGGGCAAGAATCCACTAGTCTATGTGGGGATCTGGCTTTGGCCAGAGCTGTCTAGCCAATTGCTGAGGTGTAACTGTGGAAACGGCCATCGAGTGGATTACCGCCCATGAGATCCTCGACTCGCGAGGGCGTCCCACCCTAGAAGCCCTGGTGGGTTTAGCCAATGGGGCGACGGGCTTGGCGCAGGTTCCCAGCGGCGCTTCGACCGGCACCTTCGAGGCCCACGAGCTGCGGGATGGGGATCCCAAACGCTACGGCGGTAAGGGTGTGCTGAGGGCGGTGGAAAACATCCTTGGCCCCATCCAGTCGGAGCTGCAGGGAGAAGATGCCCTCAACCAAGCCCGTATTGACCAGTTGCTGATCGACCTGGACGGCACCCCCAACAAGTCCCGCCTGGGGGCCAACGCCATTTTGGCAGTTTCTCTGGCGACAGCCAAAGCGGCTGCGGAAGCAGTGGGCTTGCCTCTTTACAAATACCTGGGGGGGCCCTTTGCCAACCTGCTGCCGGTGCCGCTGATGAACGTGCTCAACGGCGGCGCCCACGCCGACAACAACGTCGATATTCAAGAATTTATGCTTGTGCCCATTGGAGCGGCCAGCTTTCGCGAGGCGCTGCGCTACGGGGCTGAGGTGTTTGCGGTACTAAAACAAGTGCTGCAGCAGAAGGGGCTGTCCACCGGTGTGGGGGATGAAGGGGGGTTTGCTCCTGATCTCGACTCCAATGCGGCGGCTTTGGATCTGCTGATGACGGCTATTGAACAGGCAGGCTACAAACCGGGAGCAGATATCGCCTTGGCCTTGGATGTGGCCGCCAACGAGCTGCTGCAGGATGGGCAATATCACTTTGAGGGCAAAGCCCACAGCGCGGCTGATATGGTGGCTTACTACCAGCAACTGCTGGCCAACTATCCCATCCTTTCCATTGAAGATGGGCTAGCGGAAGAAGACTGGGCCGGTTGGCAAGCCATGACCGCTCAACTGGGATCCCGGGTACAGCTGGTCGGAGATGACCTGTTTGTAACCAACCTGACCCGCCTGCAAAAGGGTATCGACAGCGCCGCCGCCAACGCCATTTTGATCAAGCCCAACCAAATCGGCACCCTGACGGAGACCGTCTCGGCCATCCAATTGGCAGTTCAAGCCGGCTTTCGCACCATCATCAGCCACCGCTCTGGCGAGACGGAAGACACCACCATTGCCGACTTGGCGGTGGCCACCCGTGCCGGGCAGATCAAAACCGGATCCCTCTGCCGCAGCGAGCGCATTGCCAAGTACAACCAACTGCTGCGCATCGAAGACGAGCTGGGGGAAGCGGCAGTTTATGCCGGTCGGGTGGGCCTGGGTCCTAGAGCTCGCTAACTTCCCGTTCCGTCCCAGGGGATCCCTAGCACCTGCACCAAAAAGGCCCAGCGGTCGGCAGCTTCCTCAATCAGCTTGCTGGTGGGCTTGCCGGCCCCGTGCCCTGCCTTGGTGTCGATGCGGATGAGGATGGGCTGGGATCCCCCCTGGGCTGCCTGCAGGGCAGCGGCAAACTTGAAGCTGTGGGCGGGCACCACCCGGTCGTCGTGATCTGCGGTGGTGATCAGGGTGGCGGGATAGGCAGTGCCGGGCTTGAGGTTGTGCAGAGGGGAATAGGCGTAGAGGGCCTTGAATTCCTCCGGGTTCTCCGGGGATCCGTACTCGGAGATCCAGGCCCAGCCGATGGTGAACTTATGAAAGCGCAGCATGTCGAACACCCCCACTGCCGGCAGGGCCGCTGCAAACAGCTCCGGCCTCTGAACCAGGCAGGCCCCCACTAAGAGGCCGCCGTTGCTGCCGCCAGAGATGGCCAACTTGGCGGGGTTGGTGTAGCCATGGGCTATCAGCCACTCGGCAGCGGCAATAAAGTCGTCGAACACCTTTTGCTTGTTGAGCTTGGTGCCCGCCTGGTGCCACTCTTCTCCGTACTCGCCGCCGCCGCGCAAATTGGGCTGGGCGTAAACCCCTCCCATTTCCAGCCAGGCCACCAGACCCACTGAAAAGCTGGGGGTAAGAGAGATGCCAAAGCCGCCGTAGCCATACAGCAGGGTGGGGTGATCCCCTGTCTGAGTCAGGCCACGGCGGTGGACGAGAAACATGGGGATGCGGGTGCCGTCTTTGCTGGTGTAAGACACCTGCTGCACCTCGTAGGCCTGGGGATTGAAATCCACCTGGGGCTGACGGAACAGGGTGCTGGTGCCGCTGGTGAAATCGTAGCGGTAGATGGTGGGCGGGGTAGTGAAGCTGGTAAAGGTGTAGAAGGTCTCGGTGTCGTAGCGCTTGCCGCCAAAGCCGCTGGCAGATCCCAGCCCGGGCAGCGGAATTTCCCCCAGGTAGCTACCGTCTAAAGCAAAGGTCTTGATCTGGGTGTGGGCGTCTTTGAGGTAGAAGGCCACAAACTGATTGTTGATCAAGCTAACCCCCTGCAGGGTCTCCTCCGCCTCGGGGATCACCTCCTGCACCTGGTCGGGCTGCTCCAAGTCAATCGCCACCAGTCGCCGCCGAGGAGCTTGGCAGTCCGTCAACAGCCAAAAGCGGGATCCGTCGTTGCCCACGAAGCTGTATTCGGCCTCAAACTCGCGGATGAGCTCTACTACAGGAGACTGGGGATCCCGCAAGTCTTTGTAGAAGATGAGGTTTTTGGGATCCGTGCCCCGCCAGACGGAGATGATGAGGTAATTCCCATCTTCAGTAACCCCGCCGGCAAAGCCCCACTCTTTTTGGTCGGGGCGGTGATAGACCAAAACATCTTCTGACTGGGGGGTGCCCAGGCGGTGGTAGTAGAGCTTCTGGAAGTAGTTGGCGCTTTCGTATTCGCTGCCCGGGGCCGGTTCGTCGTAGCGGCTGTAGAAAAATCCCTGCCCGTCCAGGGTCCAGCTTACTCCCGAGAACTTAATCCAGCGCAGGTGATCCGGCAAATCCTCGCCGGTCTCGATGTCCCGCACCTTCCACTCTTGCCAATCGGAGCCGGAGCAGGAGAGGCCATAGGCTAGATACCGTCCGGCGTGCTCCGCACCGCTGTCGCGAGCGCGGCTGATGGCAATGCCCGCTAGAGCCACCGTGCCGTCTTCCGAGAAGGTGTTGGGATCCAGCAAGACCCTGGCCTCAGCCTCCAGGCTTTCTTGGGTATAGAGAACACTTTGGTTTTGCAGGCCGTCGTTTTTGAAGTAGAAGTAGCGGCCCCCTTCTTTGAAGGGCTGGCTGTATTTTTCATAGTTCCAGAGCTGGGTCAGGCGTTCTCGGATCCGCTGCCGGGCTGGGATCTGCTGCAAGTAGTTAAAGGTAAGGTGGTTTTGCGCCTCAATCCAGGCCCGCGTCTGCTCCGAATCCAGATCCTCCAGCCAGCGGTAGGGATCCGGTACCGCCTGCCCGTGGTAGATGTCGACAACGGTGGGATCCGGATAGCTGGGCGGGTAGTTGAGCATGAGACCTAAGCGCTAGAGACCCATTCCACTATGGCAGAGGAGAAGCCAAAAACCCACTCTCCGGCCTTTGCCAGGCATGCTCGCTATAGTGGAAGCCGAGTTGCGGGATAGATTCTGTGTTGCAGGCTTCTCCTTTCTTCCAGGCCGGGCGGATGGGCGCCTATCCCCTGGGCTCAGGCTGCTATCACTTCTCGGTGTGGGCGCCCTTGGTTGAGCAGGTGGAGCTGAAGCTGCTCAGCCCTGTCCAACGTTGCTTTACTCTAGTGCGGGATGAGCAGGGCTATTGGCAGGGGGAGGTGGACGGGATCCCACCTGGGCCAGTGGACTACCTCTACCGCCTGCACACCTCAGCAGGGGTAGTGGAGCGGCCGGATCCCGCTTCCCGCTGCCAGCCCTACGGCGTCCACGGCCCTTCGCGGGTGGTGGATCCCCACTTCGACTGGCAGGATCAGGGGTGGAAGGGGATCCCCCTGTCTCAGTGGATCCTCTACGAGCTGCATGTAGGCACCTTTACCCTCGAGGGCACCTTTGCTGCTCTGATCCCTCGCCTGCCGGAGTTGGTGGAGTTGGGGGTAAACGTGCTGGAGCTGATGCCGGTGGCCCAGTTTCCAGGAGAGCGCAACTGGGGCTACGACGGCGTCTACCCCTACGCGGTGCAGACCAGCTATGGAGGAGCGGCAGGCTTCAAAGCCCTAGTCAATGCCTGCCACCAACTGGGTTTGGCCGTCATCTTGGATGTGGTCTACAACCACCTGGGGCCGGAGGGGAACTACCTGCGGGATTTTGGCCCCTACTTCACCGACAAGTACCACACCCCTTGGGGGGATGCCCTCAACTTCGACGACCGCTATTCTGACGGCGTGCGAGAGTTTTTCCTACAAAACGCCGAGTACTGGCTGGAGGAGTTTCATCTCGATGGGCTGCGGCTGGACGCGGTGCATGCCATCTACGACTTCAGCGCCTACCCCTTCTTGCAGGAATTGGCAGAGCAGGTGGATGCCCTAGAAGCTCGCACTGGCCGGCCCAGGGTTCTCATTGCCGAAAGCGACCTCAACGATGTCCGCCTCATCACCCCCCGAGAGCAAGGGGGCTACGGGCTAGATGCCCAGTGGTGCGATGACTTCCACCACTCACTTCACACCCTGCTTACCGGGGAAAAGACAGGCTACTACCAGGACTTTGGCGAATTGGAGCACCTGGCCAAGGCTTACCGGGAGAGCTACGTTTATTCTGGCCAGTACTCCTGCTACCGCGCCAGGCGTCACGGCAACTCCGCTGTTGGGCGACCGGGATCCCAATTTGTTGTCTGCATTCAAAACCACGACCAGGTGGGCAACCGCAGGCTGGGAGAGCGCCTTAGCCAGCTCACCTCTTTCGAGGGCCTCAAATTGGCTGCCGCTGCCCTGCTGCTAGCTCCCATGCTGCCGCTGCTATTTATGGGGGAAGAGTATGGGGAAGTGGCGCCATTTCTGTATTTTGTCAGCCACGGGGATCCCGACCTGGTGGAAGCGGTGCGCCAAGGACGCCGCCGCGAGTTCAGCGCCTTTGCCTGGCAGGGAGAGCCGCCGGATCCCCAAGCTGAGGAGACTTTCCTGCGCTCCAAGCTCAATTGGGACTTGAAAAAAGCCGGTCACCACCAGGTTCTCTGGAAGTGGTACCAGACCCTGATCCGGCTGCGCAAAACCCAACCGGCTCTCCAGCACTTGGAGCGGGATGGAGTGGAAGTGGAGCTGTTTTCGGGCGCTGGCCTTGCCCTGCACCGCCGCCAGGGATCCCAGGCTTTGCTTGCCCTTTTCAACTTCAGCCCCAATCGGGCGGTCACCTATGCCCATTGGCCCAGCGGCACCTGGGAGAAGCTTTTGGATAGCCACGAGGCCCAGTGGTTGGGCAAGGGATCCCAACTGCCGGCAGAAAGCCAAGGGGATCCGGTTGAGGTACTGGGCTATGGGGTGGGCCTCTATGGTGCTTTGCACCGCTAACGCAGATGGCTGCGGCCAGAAGGGAAATCTCGACCGCTCCAGACCTGGCAAACGGAAACGGTCTAGCCGATCTTCGCGCCGCGGAAATAGAGGGAGTCAGGCAAGGGCCTGCGGGCGAGGCTGGGATTTCGGGAAGGTTTGCTCACCGGTTGGCCGCGATAGGTCAGCTTGGGCTTGGCAGGGTTGCCTGTAGGAGCAGCCTCTGGTTGGGACTGCACGGGTACGCCCGGCGACAGTTGAGCCCACACTTCCGCGTGATTCTCAAACTGCACCACAATGCTAAGAAATCCCCTTTCAATGTCGGCGCGACAGGCAGATATCGCGTCTTGGGCGCGTTTGTACACTTGCCGAAGGGCGTAGAAGTGATTCTGAAACTTGATCACCTCCACCAAACCCTGAGGAGTCGAAGCCCAGAAGCCACTGTCTGCATCGCTGTAGTCGAGAATAACCATGGCTAACTCCTACACTGACGAGTGGATGGATAAAGAATTCCCAACTCTTCCACTATGGATATCAAACGTCATGAAACGTAATGGTGAGCTTGATCACATTGACAATGTTTCGATATCTCTTGAGTGTCTTGATTGCAGCTATGTTGAATTACAGTAGTGCAACCGCTCCTTGGCTCTCAACTTTCCTCTTCCTAATGAGATAAAAACTGCGAGTTAGGGCCTCGGCGGTGCAGATTGTCAGGGGAACGTCTCAAGCTCGTTCAAAGCCCCTATTTTCAGATAGAATATCTACAGAATCACTATGGAAATAACTTGTAATCTTGACCGCAGCCGTAGCGCCAAGCCTCGCGGCGCCGCTTCCAGAAGTAGTCCTGGGGGTTGGTTTCCGGCTCCGGGCGATCCGTTAGCCTTTGCAGCAGCTCGTAGAGGCCAAGGGCGCCAAAGTGGCCCGCCCATGCCACCAGCTCCGGCAACCCCAACCGAGGCAAAAGTCTGGCTACCAAGCTGGGATCCCGACTCATCGCCCCCCACAGGGCCTGGGCCAAGCCGCCGAACTGCACCACATCCTGCAAAAAGGGCTGCACCACCTGGGGGCCGGCGGCAAACATGGCCTCAAACACCCTGCTCAACAAGCGGTTAATGCTATCGGGATCCCAGGTTTTCTCCCGCAGAGGGGGAATCATGGCCTTCTGAAATAGCCAGGTCACGGCCAAGTTGGGCTGGTAGGGTTGCAGCAGGGCCAGGGCTGCCTGGTTCAACTGCCGTTGCGCCAGGGCCTCGTGGATCCCCTGCTGTAGGCGATCCAGGTGGCGCAACATGGCGCCAAAGCCGCCAAAGCTGAGGGGAGACTGGCTGCCACTGCTGTCCCCCACTGCCAACAGGCGATCCCAAGGCAGTTGCAGCGGGCTACGGCGGTAAGCGGGAAAAACGCCACATAGCTTGCGCACCCAGCGGATCTGGGCCAGCTCCACCCCCTGGTAGGCTGGCAGCAGCCGGCAGTAATCCCGCCAGAGCTGCTCTAGACTAGGCCGCTCCGGATCTCGGTCGCAGTAGGTGAACAGATAGGTGGTGCGCCCATCGCGGGCAGGGAAAGCTTCCCAAAAGGGCTGGTAGCCGTTCTGGGCTGGGGTAAAGCTGTAGAAGAGATCTCCCGTGGGTTGGTCGGGCAGCCCCTGGGCACAGGATCCCACCACCAGACAGACGCTATCTGGCGGCTGCCCTTGGCGAGCCTGGGCCGCGATGGGCGAGCGGTGCCCCATGGCATCCACCAGCAGTTGAGCACGGATCTGTCCCTTGGTGGTCTGGAGGCAGATCCCATCGGGGTGAACGGTGGCACTTTGAAAGGCAGTCTGCTCCCACACTTGGCCCCCCCAGGCCAGGAAATGCTGCTTGAGGAACTCCAGGAGGCTGACTGGATCCACGCCCACATTCAGCACTCCCTCCACCCACCAGTGGGGGCCCTCCCCAAAGCCAATCCGCCCCCTCGGGTAGTGGGTAACCTGGACTGCCTCCCACTCGGGCGGGGTAAGCAGCTCCAGCTCTAACAACACCTGCAGCTCCTGGTGTGAGGTGTTCCACTCCTGCTCCCGCCCCCGCAGGATCCCGCGCTCCAGCAGGATCACCCGCCAGCCCCGCTTGGCCAAAGCCGCTGCCAAGAAGATCCCCAGGGTGCCACCGGCAATGACAACATCCACCTCCCAGCTGCCCAAGCTCTGGGAAGCCTGCTGCACGACTGTCGGCGGTAACTCCCTCCGCCTCTGCCGCAGGGATCCCCACCAGGTATCCGAGGCGGGCAAGGCTTCCGGCGGGGGGACAACTTCAGCCATCGGCAGGAGGAACTTCACTCTAGACCAAGCCCCGACTTTTGAGGCGACGATGAATCAAAACCAGCGTATCCGCCTCGCCGACATTGCCCGGAAACAACACCACCGGCAGGTTGGGAAAGCGGGGATGATCGGACGGGGTGATCACCATCGAGATCCCAGGGTAGACTTGCCCCAGCAGACGCACCGCCGGCAAGTTGAGGCCAGTGCTGAGGGTGTCGTTGGAGGTGATGCCACCCTTGCTGATGAGGTAGCCAATTCCCGGCGGCAACCCCTGCACCACGCCCATCAACAACCGCGAAACCTTCTGTCCAAAAGCCAGGCGCCTTTCCACGGAGCCCTTTTCAAAAGTCAGTTCCTCCCGGCTGGTGTAGACCACCGGCGTCAGACCCTTCTCGTAGGCGCTGTGAACTTGGGCCAGGATCCCTGGCAGCAGCTCCGCGTCGGGATCCAATAGTCGCCTCACCTCCACCTCGATGCCTTGGGTTTCAGGCTCCTGCAGAAGGCGGGCCAACTGCTGGCTGGACTTTTGCACGTGGGATCCCACGATCACCACCCCCGGTTGAGAGGAGCGAACAAACTGCCCCATCTGTTCCGGGGGAACGGGTTGTGGCGGCAACTGGGCCAGAGCCGTCAGGAGGCTGGCGGCACTGCGAAACAAAAAGCGTTTGCCTTGAGAGGCTGCCGCCAAAACATCTTGGGCAAACCGATCCAGATCCGCTTGAGTTTCTCCATCCACTACACAGCAGATATTCCCCTGCAAGGCCAGCAGCCGCGGCAAACAGCCAGAGCGAATCTGCTCCAGGGTAAATCGCTCCACTTGGTCAGCCCGGATCCGCCCCTGTGTTTTCTCCTGCACATAGTCCGGCAAATAGCTGTGGTGGTAGGCAAACACCGAGTCGCGGGCAAACTCCGTCTCATGCACCGGCACCCAGCGCTCCCCCACCCGTAGGTAGTGGACACTGTTGCGGGTGATGCGCCCTCCCTCAAAAAAGGCCGGCACCAGAAAATGGGCATCAAAAGGCCCCAGCTCTGCTGCCATCACATCCGTTTCCAGGGGGTAATGCCCCCGCAGCGTCGAGTCGGAGCGGCTAACAAAAAGGGCCCGCTCCCACCCCAGCTCCCCCATGGCCTGCTTGAGGGCCCGGCAGACCGACCGCGTCACCTCTTCGGCCTTGGCCGGCGGCAGGGATCGGGTGTTGGTGAGGATAAAGCGAATTGGCGAGCTATCCTGCAACCCCAGCTTCAAAGTCTGCGGATCCCAGCGGGTGAGGAGCAGGCAACTGTGAACGGTTTGGGATCCGGTGGGATCATCGTCCAACACAACGATAGGGGGGAGAGCCATGAGACCGTCTCAATCGACAAAGCAACCCGAGAACTCCAGAGGACGAATCCCCCTCAGAGGGCAACCGCTGTTCTCATCTTCGCCTAAGTTGGCCGTCTTCCCTGCCCCTATTCCAGGCGAAGTTTGCCATGATTGAGATCAACTGGCTCTGTTGAATCCAAAACGACTGCAGACATTTCCCCCCTGCCCACATTCATGGGAGAAAGCCATGGGGCAAGCCGAGCTGCAACTTCACATCAAACGGGTACAGCAGGACGTGCTGCGCATGGGGGCGCTGGTGGAAAAGTCGGTGGTCTTGGCCCAGCAGGCCCTGTTTGAACAGAACTTGGCCGCCGCCGAACAGGTGATCGCCCAAGACAAGCAAATTGACCGTTTTTATCGTCAAATCGAGAAAGACTGTATTAATTTGATTGCCTTGCGCTCCCCGGTGGCGCGGGATCTGCGCTGGATCAGTACCCTGATGCAACTGGTACGCGATCTGGAGCGGATTGGCGACTACGCCAAAGATTTGGCCGAAGTGGCCCTGCGCTTGGTCATGTACCCGCCGCCCCCGGAGCTGGGTCGTATTCAGGTGATGATGCAGCGTTGCCAGAAAATGCTCAGCCACAGCCTGGTGGCCCTGACAGAATTGGACGCCGACCTGGGCCGACAATTGAAGCAGGAAGACGACGCTGTTGATGAAGACTACACCAACCTTTACAATACGTTGGCGCAGCAGTCGGACATCAGAGGATCGATCGAGCCTATCCTGTTGATGTTGCTGGCGATCCGCTACCTAGAACGTCTGGCCGACCACAGCACCAACATCGGTCAGCGGGTAGCTTTTATCGTCACCGGCCAGCGTGACTAACGCCAACGGGTTGGGTCTTGCGATGTCTTAACCCCTCTTTTTCTTTTTTGCCAATACCCAAAATGGACTTCTCTCGAATTTTTCAGCATTTTCTCTCTCAGCCTCCCGATCAATTGACCGACAAAGATACTCTTCTTGCCCTCTTGCAGTCCCCCGACCCAGAAGCGCCGGAAATGCTGGAGATTGCCCTAGATGGCCTGGTGCGGGCCGGGTTTCTGGAACGACTAGGGGATCCCCCTCGCTATCGGCGCAAGCCGGACGAATCTTTGGTGGTGGGGCGTTTGCGCTGTTCCAGCAAAGGCTTTTGCTTCGCCATTCGGGACGAGCCGGGGGTAGAGGATGTGTACATCCACGGCAGCAACCTCAGCGGCGCTTGGAATGGGGATCAGGTGTTGGCACGGGTCACCAAAGATGGCAACCGTCGCCGCAGTCCAGAAGGAGAGGTGGTGGCCGTCATGGAGCGGGCCAATTCCGCTCTGGTGGGTCGCCTCAAACAGACGGAACAGGGTTTTCGGGTTGTGCCCTTGGATGACCGGCTGCTGTTCGAGCTGGCCCTGACGGAGGGATCCCCTGTCGAGCTGGCAGAGGGGCGGGTGGCCTATGTGGAGGTGGATCGCTACCCGCTGGGGGATCTACCCCCAACCGGAACCATTCGCAAAATTTTGGGCGACGGCCCAGAGGCCTCCATCGATGCAGATTTGGTCTGTTGCAAGTACGACCTACCGCAGGAGTTTCCCGCTCCAGTGTTGGAGGCAGCAGCAGCTCTGCCCAAAAAGCTCAGCCGCTCTGACCAAAAGGGCCGCCGCGATCTGCGCGACTGGTTTTGCATCACTTTGGAGCCTTTGGATCTGCAGCATCCCCACGGCTTGGAACCCAACGTGGCTGTTTCCTTGCAGCGGCAAGAGAATGACCACTGGCTGCTGGGGATCCACATTGCCGACGTAGCCCACTGGCTGGATCCCGACCACCCCTTGGAACAAGAAGCTCAGCAGCGGACGGCCACCGTCTACCTCGATACGAGGGTGCTGCCTCTCTTTCCGCCGGAGGTGCACAGCCGCCTGGCTTTGTTGCCGCAGCAGGAGCGCTTGGCCTATTCGCTGCTGTTAACCCTCGACCCTGAAGGGGTGGTACAAAACTTCGAGATTTACCCCAGCCTGGTGCAATCGCGGGCTCACCTGTCCTATGGTCAGGTGCAGGCTCTTTTGGCCACCACCGCCGACTTGGGCCCCGACGAAGAAGTGCCGGAGTTGATGGCCCTGCTGCAAAATCTGCTGCGCCTCAGCCAGATCCTGCGGGCCAAACGTCACCAGGCGGGGGGATTTGACCTGCCCCTGTTGGATTTGCTCACTCCCCACTCTGCCGATGAAAGCGGCTACGGCCCCCTCTTGATCAGCGATCGCCTCGGCGCCCATGCCCTGATGACGGAAATTCTCCTGCTGGCCAACCAAATCCTGGGCCACCATTTGCGCCAGTTGGGGATCCCTTCTTTGGCCCGCGTGCAGCCTGCCCCTGCCGCCGAGGCCCTGCAGAGCTTTTTGCGCCTGGCCAATGCCATGAAGCTGGATCTGAATTTGCAAGATCCCGCTGTCGTAACTCTGGCGGACTGGCAGCGGATTTGTGCCCGCATCACCGCTCCCGATGTGTTGGCCTCTGGCGCGAGCCCGGCCTTGGTGGCGCAGATGCTGGCCACCTTGCCCCCGGTCGAGTATCGTCTCCAGCCTCTGGAAGAGCAACTCGGCCATTTTGGGTTGGGCCTCAAAGAACCCTACGCCACCTTTACGGCCCCCTTGCGCCGCTATGCCGACTTGCTCAATTTGCGTGCTCTGCACCTGGCCCTGAGCAAAGGACGCGATCGCCGCAGCCCTCGCTCCAAAACTGTGGTGGATCTGCACGGCCCCAGCGGCTACGGCCAAATCGACTGGCAAGTGTTGCCGCCCAAGGTGCAGGAGGAATGGCAGGCGTTTCTCCAGGCGCAACTGCCCAAAATTCAGGAGGGGTACCGGATCCGTCAGCAGGCGGAACGGGAGCTGATGGGCCTGAAGCGCTCTGAGTTCATGCAAAAGCACCTGGGAGAGGTGTTCCCCGGCCTAATCATCGGTGTCCAGAACTACGGCTTTTTTGTCCAGGTGGATCCCATCTTGGCGGAAGGCTTGGTGCGGGTCAGCACCCTGAAAAACGATTGGTACGAGTACCGCAGCCGTCAGCAGGCGCTGGTGGGACGCAAGAGTCGGCGCCAGTTTCGCCTGGGGGATCGGGTGGAGGTGCAGATTAAGAACGTGGATTACTACCGCCAACAAATTGACCTGGCGGTAATCGGGGAAGGCCGTCCCTACGAAGAAGAAGAATAAGGCGGGGATCCCTCCATGGATCGCAGCTGGAGAGGACGGTTGTTGCGAACTCTGGCTCTGGCAAAATAGGCGATACCTAGATCAGGAAGATCCTACCGGAGCTTCCGGCACCCAGCTCTACTGCCCCGAAAGAGTCCAGGGTGCTCCCTGTGTCTGTATTGCCTTCCTATACTGAGTAGCAAAGCTCTGCCGAACTTCTATGCAGCCCACCAATCCCAACCAATTTACCGAAAAAGCTTGGAGCGCCATTGTCCAGTCCCAAGATGTGGCCCGGCGGCACCAGCAGCAACAGTTGGAAACCGAGCATTTGCTGATCTCCCTTCTGGATCAAGAGGGGGGGCTCACCCAAACCCTCCTGCAACGGGCAGGTATCGATCCGAGGCTGGTGCGGGATAAAGTGGAAAGCTTCATCAACCAGCAGCCCAAGTTGGCGCGGGTGGATCAGCTCTACTTGGGTCGCGGCCTGGAAACCACCCTGGATCGGGCCGAGGAGTTTCGCAAAGAGTACGGCGATGATTTCATCTCGGTGGAGCACTTGTTTTTGGGATCCCTGCAAGATGAGCGGGTGGGCAAGCGGGTCTTGGCACCCCTGGGCCTGACGGTAGAGCGCCTCAAACCGGTCATCAAAGAGGTGCGAGGCAAACAGCGGGTCACCGACAAAAACCCCGAATCCCGCTACGAAGCCCTGGAGCGCTATGGCCGCGATCTCACCCAGGCGGCCCGCGAAGGGAAGCTGGACCCGGTGATCGGGCGAGATGACGAGATCCGCCGCGTCATTCAGGTGCTCTCCCGCCGCACCAAAAACAACCCTGTCCTCATCGGCGAACCCGGCGTGGGGAAAACAGCCATTGTGGAGGGCCTAGCCCAGCGCATCAACCGGGGAGATGTGCCGGAGTCTCTGAAAAACCGGCGAGTCATTGCTCTGGACATGGGCGCTCTCATTGCCGGGGCCAAGTACCGCGGGGAATTTGAAGACCGCCTCAAAGCTGTGCTCAAAGAGGTCACTGAATCCGAAGGCCAGATCATCCTCTTCATCGACGAGTTGCACACCGTTGTCGGCGCCGGGGCCGGCGAAGGGGCCATGGATGCCGGCAACTTGCTCAAACCCATGCTGGCGCGGGGCGAGTTGCGCTGTATCGGCGCCACCACCCTGGATGAATACCGCAAGCACATCGAAAAAGATGCGGCCCTAGAACGCCGCTTTCAGCCGGTGTATGTGGATCAGCCTTCGGTGGAAGATACCATCTCCATCCTGCGCGGCCTCAAAGAGCGCTACGAGCTGCACCATGGGGTCAAAATCAGCGACTCCGCCTTGGTGGCGGCAGCGGTGCTCTCCAACCGCTACATCTCCGAGCGCTTCCTGCCCGACAAAGCCATCGACCTGGTGGACGAGGCGGCGGCCAAGCTGAAAATGGAAATCACCTCCAAGCCCGTCGAATTGGATGAAATTGACCGGCGGATCATGCAACTGCAGATGGAGGAGCTCTCCCTGAAAAAAGAAGATGATGCTGCCTCTAGAGATCGCCTCAGCAAAATTGAGCAGGAGCTGGCCAACCTGACGGAGCGACAACGGGAGTTGAATGCCCGCTGGCAATTTGAAAAAGAGGCTATTGAGCGCCTGCAAAGCCTTAAAGCTGAGCGGGACGCCGTTAAGCTTCAAATTGAGCAGGCTGAACAAAAATATGACCTCAACCGCGCTGCCGAGCTTAAGTACGGCAAGCTGATGGAATTGGAGCGGCAAATCCAAGAGCAGGAGGCTCACCTGGCCAAGCTGCAGACCAACGGCGAGCCGCTGCTGCGGGAGCAAGTGACTCCTGAAGATATCGCTGAGATCGTCTCCCGCTGGACCGGGATCCCAGTCACCAGCCTGATGGAGTCGGAAAAGCAGAAGCTGCTGCGCCTGGAAGCCCATTTGCACCAGCGGGTGGTGGGCCAAGACGAGGCGGTAGCCGCCGTAGCGGCAGCCATTCGGCGCGCCCGGGCCGGCATGAAGGATCCCAATCGCCCCATCGGCTCTTTCCTGTTCATGGGGCCCACTGGCGTGGGGAAAACCGAGCTGGCCCGTGCTTTGGCGGAGTTCCTCTTCGACACTTCCGAGGCGATGGTGCGCATCGACATGTCCGAGTACATGGAGAAGCACTCGGTCTCTCGTCTAATCGGAGCTCCTCCAGGCTACGTGGGCTACGAAGAAGGCGGGCAGCTCTCCGAGGCGGTGCGGCGACGCCCCTACTCGGTGGTGTTGTTTGACGAGGTGGAAAAAGCCCACCCGGATGTCTTCAACATCCTGCTGCAGGTGCTGGACGATGGCCGCATCACCGACTCCCAAGGGCGGACAGTGGACTTCAAAAACACCATCATCATCATGACCAGCAACATCGGCAGCGACCTCATCCTGGAAATTGGGGCCGATGAAAGCCGCTACGAGGAGATGAAAACTCAGGTGCTGGCCATGCTGCGGCACCACTTCCGACCGGAGTTCCTCAACCGGGTGGACGAGCTGATCATCTTCCATGCCCTCACCAAAGAGCAAATTCGCCAGATTGTCGGCCTGCAAATGCAGCGGGTGGAAAAGCTGCTGGCAGATCAGCAAATCGAGATCCTGCTCACCGAAGAAGCCAAGGACTACCTGGCAGAGGTGGGCTACGACCCAGTGTTCGGTGCCCGTCCCCTGAAGCGGGTGATCCAGCGGGAGATCGAAAATCCCATTGCCACCAAGCTGCTGGAAAACGAGTTCCTACCCGGCGACCGCATTTTGGTGGATGTAGCCAACGAGCGGTTGATCTTCCGCAAGATCGGCTCTCAGCCCAGCCAGGAGCCACCTGCTGCTGTGGCCGTCAGCTAAAGTGAGGGATCCTTCACAGAGTGATCACCTGGTCAGGTGGGTTGTTCTTCAACGCCTCGTAGAGGTCAGGGAAGCAGCCCACTTGCACCCCTTGCACTACATTTTTGGGAATGCACTGGGCCGGTTCCTTGCGCCCGCGTCCTTGGGCATCACACCAGCGGGGTTCCCCTTCGGCTAAGTTGCGCTCCAGGGCACACATGTCGCACATCATCAGCAGGATGTTTTGCTCTTGGGCAACCTTGGCCAAGCGCTCGCCAATGGGATCCCCCTGCCGCAAAACAAAGCAGTTGTCGTCGAAAAAGAACATGCCCACCACCTCCGCTCCATGCACCCCTGCTTCTAGCTGAGGCAGGATCATCTGGCCCAATTTGTAGGTGCCGCAGCGGGGATGGGTGAACACGTAGGCAACTTTCATGAGGCCCTCCTTGCTGTTCTCAATTTTGATTATTAATGATTATCATTTTCAAAGTAACACGAATTCCCTGACGGGGGTTGCCGGAACCCAGCAGGCCGAGGTGGAGGTTCATTGCGAACCTGCTTGAGACTGTTCCTGATGCCTTTGTGCTGTCCAGCTCCTCTCCCTTCGCAGGAGAGGGAAGTTACGATTATTTCGATTCAAACCAGGACGCTGCACCCACACCTAAAACGTTGGTCGCGTTGTCGCGTCAGCGTTGCGGAGCAATAATGCGGCGGGCCAGAAGGCTTTTCTCAATAGCCCAGGCGTCTCACCCTAACCTGAAATGACTACAGATTGTGGGTTTACTGAGGACACGGCCAATTATTCAGTGGCATTTCTCACTTGAGATGCGGGAGGGGTTTTCTGGCGGGTTGTCAGGATTTGGGGTTTCTAATTGCCAAGGCTGCTCTCGGAGTTGCTCTATTGAACCACTAGGTTGTGTTGATCTTTCATTTGAGCCAAAAGAGAGCACTGACGAGATAGAGAAAACTCAAGAAGTTCCTGGCCAATTTGTCAAAACGAGAAC